>JBGUYG010000063.1:0-6060 GCA_045118535.1 Paludibacteraceae bacterium | reverse complement strand
TGAGCGTTGTAGTACGGGAAAGAGCCCTTTTGGCTGTAAGGCGTTTGGCTTGAATTTGCTTGAATTTTTTGGTTGGTATTACTTTGTAAAAACCTTCGTTATCTTTGGATACATATTTGCCTTTTTCATCTACGAAATAATGAAAATGCTCATCACCACATAACTGTAAGGTAATTGTGGTGCCATCAGGTTGTTCGTGAACGACTTTTCGTCGCAGTGCAGGAACCGCCATGATAGATGAATAAGTAGTCAAAAAAATAACACCAATCAAAAAGAATCTCTTCATATTGCAATCAGTACTCCTAAAAACCGATATTTTTGCAAAGGTAATTTTTTTTTGGAAAAAGAAAAAATATAATCACAATAGGATGCGTGATTTTTGTGGTTTCATACTAATTTACAGCAATTTAAATATAAAAAAACTTGGAGCGAAAGCATCACCCCAAGTCCAAAATCATTATGTGTACGGTTTTATTTTACTAATTTTCCTTCTGTGAAAGCGCAGGCAACAGATAGAGACTCAAGTGTCACATTGAAACTAAGAGTAAGGACTTCATTTTCAACATTACCCATAAGTTTTCCATCACAAGACGTAGACTGGCCAAACATTGTTATCTTTTTCACATCTGCTTTAAGTGCATATTCGTTTTCTATTTTACTTACAGCGATACCTTCGATAACTACACCTTCTTGAATTATACTTTTTAAGCTCTCATCTTCTGTGGTCAAACTCAGTTTCACTACATTATCGCCCGTTTTTGTCAACTCTACGGTTCCTGTTGCAGCAGGTATCGGTAAATTAGGCACTTCTATGGCAATACTACCCGTATATTTTCCAGCGATTTCTTGAGCAACAGCGTCGCCGTCTTTTTTATCATCGCAAGATACCAAGCACAATGCTACCAAAGCACTTAAAAACAAAAATTTAATTTTTTCCATTTCTTCAAAAATTTAAAATTTAACAAAGGCGAAGGTACGCGAAATTTTACATTTGAACAACAATTATTTAAAATTGCCAGAAAAAAGACGTAAAAAGCGTTGATAATCAAACAGTTAGAAATTCCTACAAAAAAGAAACATATCCCACTATGCCCGCAACAATCAGCAATAAAATCGGGTTAGAAAGAATCGTTACGGCACGAACGAGCCACGGATGGCTATCTTTGGAGACGTAAAACGGTGCTTGTGCCAACAAAAAACAACCCAACGCAATGCCAAACGTAATCGTACTAAAAAATACTTCGCGGTTGGCAAACGACAAAATAATCGTGCCAATCAACCCAATCACCAACGCTCGCAACATCCAAAGCGTGTTTTTGTAGTACGGATTGTTGCTGTATTTTTGGCTCAATTTGTCGTAAATATAACAAACGGTGAACATAATCATCAAACTCGGCAACACCAACGCAAACGTAGCAATCGCACTACCCAAGACGCTCTGCGAGGCTGTGTAGCCGACATACGTGGCGATGTTTATCCCAACGGGTCCGGGTGTCATCTGACTGATTGCCACCATATCGATAAACTCGCTTTGGGTCGTCCAACCGTGTGTCATCACATCGTGTTCCACCAACGTGAGCATTGCCATTCCACCACCAAAACCCATCAAACCGATGCGAAAAAAGACGTAAAATAATTCCCAATAAATCATAGTCGTATGCGAGTTATAAATAATGTGATGATGATTGAGCCGAAAATAATCCAAATCGGCGATAGTCCTCCGAACCAAATCAAAGCGAGGGCAGCAAAGGGAATCAAAGCCGAAGTCCACGTGAGTTTGGCACGTTTAATCATATTAAAAACCGTACTTGCAATGATAGCCACCACGGCAGGTCGGATACCCTTAAAGATGGCTTCCAAAGCGGGTAGGTTACGGTAACGATTGAACAAAGTTGCCAAGAGCAAAATAATCACAAAAGACGGCAACACGGCTCCCAAAACGCTTGCCATCGCTCCCCAAAAACGATTGACACGCCAACCCACCAACACGGCGATATTGACGGCAATAATGCCCGGTGCGGCTTGCGAAAGAGCAATCATATCAGCAAAAACCTCCTGTGTAAGCCATTGTCGCTTGGTTACAATCTCTCGCTCAATCAAAGGAATCATCGCATAACCCCCACCAATAGTGAAGCAACCGATGCGAAAAAAGGTGGCGAAGAGCTGAAAAATCATTTATTTTCGTTGATATGTTGGATGATGGAGCGTGCAACGGTGTCGATGGCTTTGGCGTTGTGTCCACCCTGTGGCACGATGATGTCGGCGTACCGTTTGCAAGGTTCAATGAACTGCTGGTGCATGGGTTTGAGCACCTCTTGGTAGCGTTTGATTACATCTTCCACAGTCCGATTACGTTCCACGATGTCGCGATAAATGACCCGAATCAGACGGTCGTCAGCATCGGCATCCACAAAAATTTTGAGGTTCATACTCTCGCGGATTTCAGGGTCGTACAAAGCCATAATACCCTCTACCAAGATGATGGGTTTGGGCGTGATGGTGATGGTTTCTTTTTGGCGAGACGAAGTGATGTAATCATACACGGGTTGTTCGATGGTTTTGCCGTTTTGCAAATCCGACAACTGTTGCCGTAGCAAAGCCCAATCGAAGGCATTTGGATGGTCATAATTCACTTTTTGCCGCTCTTCAATGGGGACATCGTTCCCATCGTTATAATACGAATCTTGTGGCATCAGAGCCACTTTGCTCTTCGGAAGACGTTCGAGTAATTTTTTTACAACGGTGGTTTTTCCCGAACCTGTACCACCTGCAATACCGATAATGAACATATAAATAATTTTGCTTACGAAATTACACAAATTATGTAAATTTGCAAAGAATTATATTTGTGTGAAAAATTATGCAATGGATTTTTAGACCAAAGTTGTTTCAGTGCCTCAAGACCTACGATAAACAGACGCTGAGCAAGGATATTATGGCAGGCGTGATTGTGGGTATCGTGGCTATTCCGCTGGCGATTGCGTTTGGTATTGCGTCGGGTGTTGGACCGATTGAGGGTTTAATAACCGCTTGTGTAGCGGGTTTGTTTGTGTCGGCGTTTGGTGGCAGTAGGGTGCAGATTGGTGGACCGACGGGGGCTTTTATTGTGATTGTGTTTGGCGTTATTCAGCAGCACGGCTTGGCAGGTTTGATGGTGGCGACGATTATTGCAGGCGTGATTTTGATTTTGATGGGTGTCTTGCAGTTGGGTAGTATCATTAAGTTTGTGCCGTATCCGATTATTTTAGGTTTTACAGCGGGTATTGCCATTGTGCTTTTTTCCACGCAAGTAAACGATTTTTTCGGGTTGGGATTGACCGACGTTCCGTCCAATTTTATTGATAAATGGATTTGTTACTTCACGAACATAACGCATGTGGATTGGTACACGTTTGGGGTGGCGATGTTCAGTTTGCTCGTCATCATTTTCTTCCCAAAAATCAATAAGCAGATTCCGCCTTCGTTGGTGGCGATTATTTTGTCCACGTTGCTCGTTTGGGTTTTGAAAAACTATGCAGGAGTAGCTTCCATTGCGACTATTGGCGACCTCTACACCTTGCCTGATGGTTTGCCTAAGCCCACGTTGCCAACGATTAACTTGGCAGAAAATCAAACCTATATGGAGTGGCTTCAAAACTTGTTCCCTTCGGCTTTTACGATTGCGATTTTGGGGGCGATTGAGTCGCTTCTGTCGGCGATGGTAGCGGACGGTGTGATTGGCGACCAGCACGACTCGAATACCGAGTTGATTGCACAAGGTTTGGCAAACGTGGTTACGCCTTTCGTGGGTGGTATTCCCGCTACGGGAGCCATTGCACGAACGATGACCAATATCAATAACGGTGGACGAACGCCTGTGGCAGGCATTATCCATGCGGTTGTGTTGCTGTTGGTGATTCTGTTTTTGGGCAACTTAGTGGCACTCATTCCGATGCCTTGTTTAGCGGCTGTACTGTTGATGGTGGCGTATAATATGAGCGGTTGGCGGAGCATTGTGGGGCAACTAAAAAATAAGCAGTTAGACTCGCTTGTGATGCTTTTGACACTCGTTTTGACGGTTGTTTTTGACCTTACAGTTGCCATCGAAATAGGAATGTTGTTGGCGTTGGTTCTGTTTGTGCGGCGTACCAGCCAAGCCACTTCGATTCGTATGTTCACCAAAGAAATTGACCCCAACGAAGACACCGATATGGCTTTGCACGAGGAAAAATTGACGATTCCGAAGGGTGTGGAGGTGTATGAGATTGACGGTCCGTACTTCTTTGGGATTGCGAATAAGTTTGATGATATGGTCAAATGGGTTGGAAAGCCTCCAATGGTGCGGGTGATTCGTATGCGAAAGGTGCCGTTTATGGACGCAACGGGGGTGCATAACTTGGAGACCTTTTGCCAGCGGTCGCAAAAAGACGGGACGATTATCATCCTTTCGGGTGTGATTGAATCGGTGCGTGAAGTGTTGCAACAAGCGGGTTTTGAAGCCTTGCTCGGCAAAGAAAATATCTGTCCTAATATCCACGTGGCACTGCAAAGAGCCAGCGAAATAGTCAGCGAGTAGTGTTTTTGTTTTACCAACCCCATATTCTTTCTGACTTATGTTTGGACATGTCCGAATCGCAACATTGCGTGCGGGTTTTGCGGTATAAGCAGGGCGACACAATCCTCATCACGGACGGCAAAGGCACCACGTACACGGCAAAAATCACGAATGCCAACCCCAAAAAGTGCGAGGTGGAGATAATCGGCACAGAACAGCAATCCAAGTTGCATGATTTCCATTTGCATCTCGCCGTGGCACCACCCAAAAATGCCGAACGAATGGAGTGGTTGGTCGAAAAATGCACGGAGATTGGCGTAGATGAGATAACTCCGATGGTCTGTCGCTATTCGGAACGGACGACTTTGCGGTTGGATAGGTTGCAAAAAATAATCCTTTCGGCAACCACTCAAAGTCTCAATCCGTATGTGCCAACCCTCAATGAGATGGCTTCTTTTGAGGACTTGGTGGCAAATACTACCGAAAGTTATAAGTTCATTGCCCACTGCTACAAAGATGACAAAACGGAACTCAAAGACGTCATTTTTAACCTTCGAAAAACGAACAGGAAAGCCTTAGATTCGGTGTTGGTGCTGATTGGACCCGAAGGCGATTTTAGCGAACAAGAAGTGGAAAATGCGTTGCAACGAGGGTTCGTGCCGATTGGTTTAGGGAAGAGTCGTTTGCGTTTAGAAACGGCTGCAGTAGTGGCTTGTAACACGGTGATTTTATTGAATGATGGAAAAATTGATTGAAATAGACAAACAACTTTTGTTGGCGATAAACGGCTGGCACAGCGAGTCGATGGATAGTTTTATGTGGCTTTGTTCACAGAAATGGACTTGGATTCCGCTGTATGTGTTGCTCGTGGGCAGTTTGGTGTATCTGTTTTACGTTCAAAAGAGGGATTGGAAGACGCTTTTAGCGGTTCTGGTGGGCTTTGCTTTGACCGTTGCACTATCCGATATGATTTCGACCCAACTTTTCAAGAACACCATTTGTCGTTTGCGTCCCACGCACGACCCGACTATCGCTTCGTTGGTGCATATCGTGCATGATTATCGCGGTGGTTTGTACGGCTTTGTGAGTAGCCACGCTGCCAACACGATTAGTATTGCGTTGCTGTTTTGGTTGGTGTGGTGGCGAGGAACGAAAGAGAAACGAACGAGCCAGAATTGGACGTTTGCGACGGTTGGTTTGGCGATTTTATTGGTGGGATATGTGCTCCTAAATTGTTACAGTAGAATGTACTTGGGAGTGCATTTTCCGGGTGATATATTGGGAGGTTTGTTGGTTGGAGCGATGGCTGCTACAGGGGTTTATTACTGTCTTGTTTATTGGGAGAAGAAGTGGAATCATTGACGAAAATTCTGCCTAAATTATGATGATAACCATGTGGATGCGTATCCACCTTTTTGTTCATAAAAATTTCGTATTGTTGGGCAGTCAAAACTTGTTTGAGTTCCTCGTTGATTTTGGTCATTCGCTCAATCATTTGGGCACGCGTGGCTTCTTGGAACGACAAA
>JBGUYG010000062.1:0-3107 GCA_045118535.1 Paludibacteraceae bacterium | reverse complement strand
GAAGGCCTCGTTTGGTGAATAATCAACACGAGGTCTACGCTTTTTTTGTGTATATGCCAGAAAATAAGTCAATAAATAATATGGAGCAAGCCGAAAAGCCATAAGTGAGTAGGCAAAAAGTAAAATTTTAGAACAATGAAAAAAATAATGATGGTAGCAATGACCGTAATTGTTGCAATGAGTTCTGTTTATGCAGCTGACAAAGATGTTTACAAAGAACGTCAAGCAATTCGCAAAATGGCAAAAAGTGAGTTAACTGCCAAATCTTCTAAAGAAGCGAAAAAAGGTGCAAAAGAATTCATCAAAGAAGGTTGGAAAGTAAATCCGGGAGCATTACCGATTGAAAAACAGTTGGAAAAGTCATATCTTATGCAATATGAGTATGATGAAAGTATGTTTCCAAAATATATCATGGGTGAAGCAAGGTCCGTAGGCGAAAATTATGATGCAGCCAAGGTTGCAGCAACTTCGTTGGCAGTCAATAATTTAGCGGGACAAATTCAGACCGAAGTAACCACTTTGATTGAAAATACAGTTGGCAATGAACAATTAAAATCAGAAGATGCTGCTACCATTACTGAAACGGTAATGAGTAATAAAAATCTCATTTCGCATTCAATTGGTCGTACGATTCCTGTAATGGAAATCTATCGAATTAACAGCAAAAAAAACTATGAAGTGTTAGTTAGAATTGCCTATAATGCAGAAATGGCAAAAGAGGCAGCAAAGAAAGCCGTTCGTGAAGATTTAAAGAAAAAAGGTAGTGATTTAAGTGAAAAATTAGATAAACTACTTGGTTTTTAATGAAAAAGCATTTTCTTTTACTAATCGCTCTATTGTTCTGCACGGGCATTTACTCTCAGCGTAGTGTAAAGGTCTGTGGAGAAATAGATTATGTCGTGCCAGAGACGCAAACACAAGCGGAAGCCAAGAAAACCGCTATCACACAAGCACAACTCAAAGCGATTGCAGACCAGTTTGGTACAGTGGTTTCACAAACCAACACCGCGACTATGCACAATGTCAACGAAAAATCAACAAGCACTTTCAATTCGTATAGTGCAAATGATGTGCGTGGCATTTGGATTCGTAATACGCAAGAGCCTGTTGTGAACGTGCAATATCGTCAAAGTGATGGTATGATGATTATTCATGCGAAGGTTTGTGGGGAAGCAAAAGAGATAAAACAATCAGCCGTTGAATTAGAAGTAAAACCGCTCAATAAAGGCATAGAGAGCATGTTATTTAAAAATAACGACCGTTTTTCTGTGTCTTTTAAGTCAGCGGCAAGCGGTTATGTGGCAGTTTTTATTCGCGATGATGACAACGAAATTGTCAATGTGATGTTGCCTTATGATAATGGAGATGGTGGTGGGCGAGCCGTGAAAAGCAATAAAGAATATCTTTTCCTTTGCACCCAAGACCCCGAATATCCGTACGAGGAAGAAACGATTTTGACCACTTCCAAAAGTATGGAATATAACACGCTCATTGTCGTTTTTGCACAGAAACCCTTCCACATTGCGTTGAGCAATAAGGGCGAATTTGTGCCCGAAGTGGAAAATGCCAAATTTCAAAAATGGCTTCACGGTTTGCGTGCCCACGATACCAGCGTGCAAGTGAAAGAAATTTTATTAACCATTAAAAAATAAAATACTATGAAAAAAAAATTGATAAAGACAATTTTAATCATTCTGTTTCTCCCTTTTTTCCCTTGTTTTGCACAGAATAATAAAGCCAGTATTTATATCAAGCGTCCACCTATGGTAGGTGCACTTTGGGTCCATTATATGGAACTAAATGGAGTATATTTAGGTCAAGTAAAAGGAGGTGAATGTATTAAAATCGAAGTTGATCCAGGCACATACGTCCTAAATTATTATAATGGTTCTATGAGGACTTATGAAGAAGCCAAACAAGCTGGCGCTTCGTTTACAAAAGCATTTGAATTAAGTGCTGGTGAGAGTAAATTCCTCAAAATAGATATAAAAGTAGTAGAAATTGCATGTCTTGATGATGACGGACGTAAAGGTTTTAAAAAAATCAACAATACAATTAACTTTTCAGCTCTTCAAAAGATGTCGAAAAATAATCAAAATCTGGCTACTATAAATAATTCTCAAAATTCAAGTCAACAATTAAGTGCTGACCAACTTGCAGAAGCAATAGCAAAAGCTATGGATAAAACTAACGAGTCCTCGAAAGAAAGTGATGACGTTACACCTAATAAGGCAAATCAACGAAAAACTCCGCAATCTGATGTGGACATAAATATCCCTATTTCCAAAAGGTCGAAATCCTCCGCAAATAATTTCGTTTTGATTATTGCTAACGAATCATATCGCTATGTTGATCCCGTGAATTTTGCGTTAAATGATGGTGAGATTTTCAAAGAGTATTGTATCAAAACATTGGGTATTCCTGAGAAAAATATCACGTATTATGCCAATGCTACGGTAGGCGATATTTATGAGGGAGTAGATGGACTTGCTAATATACTCAATGTGGTAGAAGACGGTCGCGGTATTGTATATTATTGTGGTCATGGTATTCCCAACGAAAACACGGGTGATGCTTATATCCTTCCTGTAGATGGTAAGGCAACGAATACCAAAACGTGTTACAGCCTTCAAGAGTTATATACCAAATTAGGTTCAACCAAAGCCAAAGATATAACCTATTTATTAGACGCTTGTTTTACGGGTGCAGACAAAAGTGGTAGTATGTTGGTTGCGGCTCGTGGTGTTGCTCGTGAGGCAAAAAAAGCCACTGTTCCACCGAATACGTTTATTTTATCTGCTGCCAAAGGCGACCAGACGGCGATGACGTATCCCGAAAAAGAGCATGGGCTTTTCACTTATTTCTTGCTCAAAAAATTGCAAGAAACAGGAGGCGATGTTTCATACAATGATTTACGAAAATACGTTGCCGATAACGTAGCCAAAGAGTCGTTGTTGATTAACAAAAAACAGCAAACTCCTGTCGCAAATGCAGGTACTGCTCTCCGAGAAAATGACTATTGGAGGACAATGACACTGAAATAAAAAGATAAAACGTTTTTTTTTGCATATTGAAAAAAAACATTATCTTCGCACTGTTATTAGAAA
>JBGUYG010000061.1:0-8029 GCA_045118535.1 Paludibacteraceae bacterium | reverse complement strand
CGTCATGGCGAGTCCTGCTACGTCTGTTCCCGCCTTGACTTTGGCGATGATCTCGTCTGGTGTAAAGAATTGTTGCTGTGCATTGATCTGCACCCAACCAAACGTTAGCAATGCTAACATCAAAACAATTTTTTGTTTCATATCTGTTTTTTTTAAAATGTTCATAAGGTTTTTATTTGTTGTTGCGGGGCTTTTTTGCTGTTTGTTGCCCGTTTTTGTTGGAGCGTGCCAAAAAACAATCCCGCAAAAAACCGCACGAATATATATATATATATAAATGACCAAATTTTTTTGCAAAAAAGGAAAAATTTGGGATTTGAAAATTGAGAATTGAAAATGGAAAGAGGGGGGAGAAACAATGTACAATATATAATGTATAATATACGATTTCCTCTAATTTACAATTAACAATGTACAAGTTACATTCAATTTACAATTTACAATGTACAATTTACAATTGAAGGATTGAAGGATTTTTCAGTTTTCATCTTACGTTGTGCATTTTGGCGTTTGTTGGGTGGCGAGCCTCTCGCCTTTCAGTCTGGGACGCAGGTGTCTCACCTGCGGTGTAGTAGTGAAGGTCTCCGAACCTTCACATATTTTGTGAGGAATAGGAATTCCTCACTCCGAATGTTTCGCGGGTGAGTTGGGGTGGCGAGCCTCTCGCCTCGCGGGGAAAAAGGGACGGCTTTTGAGATGAGCGGCCGATTTCTGGCGGGCTTCTCCTAAAATGAAAATTGAAAAATGAGAATTGAAAGTTTCCTAGAATGTACAATATACAATTAAACGATTAGCCGATTCAACAGTTCAACGATTAAACAATTTTCCTTTTTCAACTTTCATCTTGCTCAGTTCACCGATTAAACGATAACAATTCAACTTTTTCTTTGATAAATGGGAAAAAAAACATATTTTTGCGTCCAAATTTTATAAAAACTTTGCTTATGAATACCATTTTTATTGTTTTGCCGATACTGATGTTGCTGATGTTTGACTTGGGTTTGATACTCAAACTACAGGATTTTAAACTTATCGTTAAGCGTCCGAAACCAGCTCTGGTAGGTCTGATTGGACAAATCGTTCTGTTGCCGCTTCTTGCGTGGTGCGTGGGGAGCATTTTTCACCTTGCACCGCTTTTTATGGTAGGTATCATGCTTGTGGCGTGTAGTCCTGGGGGCAGTTCGAGCAATGTGTTTTCGATGCTTGCCAAGGGCGATGTGGCTCTGTCGGTTACCCTCACGGCGTGCAGTAGTCTCCTGACGCTGATTACGTTGCCGATCATCATGAGTTGGGTTACGAATAGCGTGGGCGAGGTGGTGGATATTCGCCTGCCGGTTAGGAATCTGGTGATGCAAAACTTTGTGCTGATGTTGATGCCGATTACGGCGGGGCTGTTGGTGAACGATACTAACCCCGAAATCGCCGAAAAGATACATAATGTATTGAGACGTATTGCGATGCCGGCTCTGCTGTTGCTCGTCACCGTGTTTTTCTTCCAGCATAGAAAGACGATATTCGCCGAAATCGCTTCGCTGGGTTTGTCTATGACGACTCTCATTTTATTGGCGACTTCGTGCGGGGCGTTGCTCTCGTGGTTGCTGCACCTCACGGGCAAGGAACGGCGTACATTGGTGATTGAAATCGGTATGCAAAATGCGGCACAAGCCATCACGATTGCCTGCAGTCCAGTGATTTTTGCCAACGAAATCATCGCTATCCCTGCAATCATCTATGCGTTGATCATGAATCTTGTCTTGTTGGCTTACATTTGGTTATGTAAGCGGAGGGGTTGAGAGGGATAAAGGGGATTTTGTTGTTGGTCGTTTTTATGTAGTGAAGGATTTCGATTCTTCACTTTTTTTTGCAAAAAAATAACCTGATGACGCTGGGACGCGACCGTATCGGTTGGGGTGTAGTAGCCTCCGATCCTTCGCATATTTTGTGAAGAATAGGAATTCTTCACTCCTATTTTTGCTTTTTTTACTCCTCTGCCTTTTGGGCTTCTCCTCTAAAATAGAGGAGAAGTTTTTTCATTTCTCGCAGGCGAGACGCTTACACCCCAAGATGGTCTTGTAGTGAAGGATTTCGAGCCTGCATATTGTTTTGAACAAGATTTTTTTGCATAGATAAGAAAAGAGTTGTATTTTTGTGCCGATTTGGTGGTAAGTGTACCACTAAAAATGGTGGTAAATATAGAGATGAGACATAAAAAATTAGAAATAGCATTGGAGAAATGGCACCATATTCAGCCATTATCAAACATTGACCGCGAACGGCTTAGTCGGCGATTTACAGTGGATTTTAACTACAATAGTAACCATATAGAAGGTAATACTCTGACTTATGGTCAAACTGAGTTGCTATTGTTATTCGGAAAAGTAGCAGGCGAAGCAGATTTTCGTGATTATGAAGATATGAAGGCGAGTAATGTTGGTCTTAAGATGATATTGCAGGAGGCTACAGAAAGCAAGCTGCCTTTGACTCAAAACTTTATTCGGACGTTACATCGGACTCTTATGCGTGAAGATTACACTGTTTATCGGACTTTACCTGGAGGTGTGCAGACGCATTATACGATTCATGCGGGGCAATACAAAACGCGTCCTAACTCCGTTATGACACGTTACGGAGAGCCATTTGAGTATGCCTCTCCCGCAGAAACACCTGCTCTAATGACAGACTTGGTAGATTGGTATAACAAAGTCGAAAAGGAAGGCAAATTATCGCCCATTGAATTGGCTATTCTGTTTCATTATCGTTATATCCGCATTCACCCCTTTGAGGATGGGAATGGACGCATAGCACGACTTATGGTCAATTACATCCTTTCCCGTCACAGTTATCCGATGATTGTAGTCCGTAGTCGCCTAAAACAAGCGTATTTGGAAGCATTGCATCAAACGGATTTGATTGCAGGTGCCACGCCCGCAGAAGGTGCAAATGCCTCTTTGAAACAGATACGCCCTTTTTATAAGTATATGGTTAACCTTATCACGGAGGAAATAGAGAACGATGTGCTTTTTGTTACAGAAAAAGATGAAAATATATGGTGGTACGATGGCGAACGAATAGCTTTTCGCACGCCAACCTACGCCAAGATTTTACGCGAATTGCAGATAGAACCCAATGCCACGCTATCGTACTTACAAGAAGAAATTGGTATCAATCGTTCTGCATTACAAAAAATGCTCCGATTCTTACAAGAAAGGGGCTTTGTGCAAAAAGACGATAACGGAGTCTGGAGAGTATTTATCACGCCTTCAAAGGGATAGAACTTGTTTATAGCAAAGGTTCTTCCTTTGATTCTTTTGGCTACTTTGATGAGCGTCGGTTTTATTTGCTAAAAATCTATGTCTTGGTTGAAGTACCATTAGGTTGGTGAAAAACAAAACGTAAAATCTCATTCCAACGATAACCCCGACTTTTTCGCCTGTTGGAGTTGCGTCTTTTGGTCGGGGATACGATAGGTTTTGCCATCTTTCACAAAAACGGCACCCGTAGCAATGAACCAGAAACGTACACCAAAGCGTCTGCAATCGTCGCTCACCTTCTTCACCCACTCGTAATGGCAGGGCGTATCGGTGCCAAACTCTTCGCCACCGAGGTTCACATGCTCTATCTGCCCACTCGCCAACGCAGGCGTTATGTCAATCGGACCCAGCAACGGTTGGAGCGTCATACCCTTGTGCTTGGCTGGAATATCCTTGAAAATCGCCCAACGTTCGTCAAAGCGTTGCTGATTCTCGCACGTGATGTTCAAATCCACATTCTCGTACCATTCGCCCCAGTCGCTCGGCAAGCACTCCGCAATCCGCTCCACCCGTTTGGTCAAGATGTAGAAAGTAACATCGGGACGTTGACGAATGATTTGCCACATCTCCTCTCGCCACTCGTCGGCTTGCTCGTGGAACGTGTCGGAAGTCATATTAACCTGCACCGTGCTTCCTGCGGGAATGACGAACTGCCCATTTTTGTGTTTTTGCAAGGGCTTGTTGAAACTCTTGGTTTTGGTAACCTGCGAGGCGTTTTGCGGCACATTGAACTTCTTATTCAACACAAACACATAGCAGTGCTTACAACCTTCGCTGTAACGCGTACAACCGTGCCAGGGATTCCATTTCTCAATCATCGCTTCGTATATTTCGCCTTTACAATCTCGTATGAATTACGGGTCAAGTCCTTCAATAGGTCGTCTGGAGCGAGGGTCGGGTCGATGCCAATCCAGTGCTTGGGCGACTCGTTGTAGGGATTGCCGATGCAGTCATGCTCGGCTCGCAACTCGTTGATGCGGTCGGGTTGGCATTTGAGGGAGATGACGGAGAAGTCGTTGCAATCAAAGAAGGAAAACATGTGCCCGCAGACATAAAACACCAGCACACTCTCGCCATTTTTGAACTTCACAAACGGCAATCGCTCCTCCACGTCCGCACCCAACGACAGACAATAATCCCGATAGGCTTCGATTTTCATAGTTTCTTTGCCTCGTAACCGATGGCTCGGATGGCATCAACGATGGCTTGGTCGTCAACAGTGCCTTCGATAATGGCTTTGCCTGCAATTAGGTCAACCTCCACATCAATCACGCCCGAAAAACTTCGCAACGTCTTTTCCACGTTCGCACGGCAGTGATTGCACATCATACCGTCTATCTTAAAAACTTTCTTTTCCATAATTTTCGTATCTTTTTTTGGAATAAATCGTCTAATCAGTGCATACAACAGCAAACAACCTAACATCCCGCTACAAACTACATTCAGCAAGGCTGGCGTTTGATGGCAACAAGCGTGCGTTTGGATGATATGAGCCGTAAACCATTCGGCAGGCAACAAATAATCTACCAACAACCCAAACGTAATCGCCCCAAAGGTAATGCTCAAAAGGTATATCCACAGCGTTCGTTTGCCCAGCACCTTACGAATCACCAAGATGGATGCCATATTCGATGCTGGACCCGCCATAAGCAACACCAAAGCCGCTCCAGGAGTTATCCCTTTAAGCATCAATGCCACCGCAACGGGAATGGAACCTGTCGCACAAACGTACATCGGAATCGAAATCGCAAGCACCACAAGCATACTCAGCAAGGGAGTCCCCGCAAAACGCAAAAAGAAATCGTCGGGCACAAACACCGTAATCAAACCCGCCAACACAAGCCCAAGTACCAACCATTTGCCTATATCTTCAACCATCTCCACATACCCATACCGCAACGCCTCCATCAACCGCTGCCCAAAAGTGCGGTGAGGGGGGTCGGCAGGGGTAGGGGTCGGGTCGGTAGGGGTTAGGTGGGTCTCATTCGAGGGGGTATTTTCAACCGCATTCACGATTTGCCCACCTACCAAGCCCGTGATGAGAGCCGCAACAGGTCGCAAAATCGCAAACGGGACACCCATCAAAGAGGCAGTGGCAAGAATCGAATCCACCCCTGTCTGTGGCGTAGAGATGAGGAACGCGGTGGTCGCACCCTTCGAAGCCCCTTCTTTGTGCAACGACATCGCCGTAGGAATCACACCACAGGAGCAAAGTGGCAAGGGTACCCCTAACAGTGTCGCCCAACAGACCGAACGGAAGTTGTTCCCACCCAAATAACGATGATAAAGGGCAGTCGGCACAAAAGCGTGCAACAAACCCGCAAAACCGAATCCCAACAGTAGATAGGGGGACATCTCGTTTATCAAAGCCCAAATTTCTCGCATAAACTTTTTTTGCACAAACATACAACAAAAAGGACGAAAAAAATATAATTTTTGGCAAAGCGATTGGGAGAGCGTAAATGGTGCAATAAACGTTTGAAGCCCGAAGCGGTTTGAATCCTTACGTATCCCCACAAGAGCGTGGACAGTGAAATCGGTAGTGAAACCTTAAAATCACTTTTTAAAACCTTCTAAACGCAAAATAAAGGGACAAAAATTGATATTTTCAAATATAAAAAGTAATTTTGCGACAGATTTTTAGATGGAACGATTATGTACTCGAAATTTGATATTACAACCGCCAAATACGGCGAAGTGTTGGAAATGAAGCGTTACGACTTGGCGATTCTGCCGTGGGGATCGACCGAGCCGCACAACAAGCACCTACCCTACTGCACCGATATGCTCATGGCACAGGCGGTGGCGTTTGACGTGGCTAAACAGGCGTTTGAACAGGGTGTTCATGCGATGGTGTTGCCGGGTATCCCGTTGGGCTCGCAAAACCCTGGACAGTTCGAACTACCCTACTGCATTCACGCTACGCAACAAACGCAGAGTATGGTTTTACGGGATATAGTGGTGTCGCTTCGGCAGCAAGGCATTCGTAAGTTGTTGATTTTCAACGGACACGGTGGCAATATCTTCAAAGGTATCATTCGCGACTTGATGCTCCAATATCCCGAGATGCTGATTGGTGTGAGTGAGTGGTTCGCTTTCGTCCCTCGCAACGAGTTTTTTGACGAAGCGGAAGACGACCACGCAGGCGAGCAGGAAACGTCCACGATGCTGTACTATTTCCCCGACTTGGTGCGGATGGAGTTGGCTGGCGATGGCAGTTCGAAGCCGTTTGCCATCGAGGGTTTGAACAAAAAAGTGGGTTGGGTGCCTCGCGACTGGGCAAAGACAACTCAGGACACGGGCGTTGGGTTCCCCAAAAAAGCCACAGCCGAGAAAGGCAAAAAGTATATGGAAGCCGTCATTCCTAAACTCGTGCAGTTGGTGGTGGATTTGGTGAAAAAAGAGGTGTATTAGAGGGAATTTTAGGGGTGAAACTGCAAAACATCCAAGCAGGCAAAATACCGTTTTGATTTCCCTTGCCTCGTTCAAAATTTGCACATATCAAAAAAAACAGTAACTTTGTAGTCGAAGTTCAATGGCGGATTATGGGACGCGAAGAAAGAAATATGATTGGTTATACGGTGGCACTCATCAGTGAGTTTGCACACCATTTCGGAGTGGCACCAAGTCAAGCATATGCCTACATGAAACGCTACAAAGGAATGGAGCATTTGCGTCAACACTATGCGGTTCTACACACGCAATCCTTCGCAGATACAGTCGAAGCGTTAGCACAAGTGTGTGCACACAATGGAGGAGGTCTGAAATGATATGCCACTAACAAGAGAGCAAATACAACTGATGAAAGATGACATCTGCACCGAATTGGCTGGTTATTTAATAGACGATTACCACTATGACCCGCAAGAAGCCATTGATGTGCTGTACACTTCGGAGACGTTCGAACGTTTGCAAGACGATGCGACGGGTTTATATTATCAAAGTTCAGGCTACGTTTATTCGTTTTTGCAAAATGAAATCAACACGGATAAGGTGCTGTAAATCTCCCCAAAACCTTGTTTTTTACAATAATTTTCACTATTTTTGCACGTCATTGAACCGTCAAAAGGCAACAAAAATGAATACTTTATCCAAAAACGAAAAAGCAAGAATCATGGCGGATATGAAGTCGTTTGATGAACCGATGCCAGCCGTGGGTATCTTTTGGTACGACCCCGAAGAACACGATTTTTTTGGTGTGTACAAGAAAGAACTAACGCCCAAGATGGTGGAGGAAGCAGCAGAAAAAGGGCTGCCGTTCATCAATTATCAAACTTTGCACCGTCAGGTTTGGCAGAAGCAGTATTTCCGTGCCTTGGCTAAGCACGAGCCGACCAAGTTCTCGGGCGATTACACGCAGGTCCCGCGTGGACGAGTGGCATGGAATATAGACAAGTTTATCGTGTTCGTGGGTCAATGGGCGAAGGACAAAGAGGACGAACTGACGCATTTAATTGAGAAGTATTTTGCTCTGCCGTATTTTGAGTTTTTGTACGATGAACACTGGGACTTAGGTCGCGGTTGGTCGGGAGATTTGTAAAATAAAAATTGAGGACGACCGTCTGACGTATCTAAAAAGTTTAGAAAATATCGGCATGTGTGCCTGTTTGTAGTAAAAGGAGCGTTAATTCGCGGTCATCTTGTTTCCAAACCAATAGCCAATCGGGTTCAATATGGCATTCCCAACAGTTGCATAATCGCTTGAAAGTTTATGAGGA
>JBGUYG010000060.1:0-4517 GCA_045118535.1 Paludibacteraceae bacterium | reverse complement strand
TCTTCTCTTTTTCGTCGTAACCATAAACGCTCAACACATTCATATTATTTTTCGTCAAACGCTTCATTTCTTGCCCATTGATGTTGTACAAATACGCTTGTCGCCAGCCATTTTTCGAATTTACAACGATTGCTGTCCCATCGCTGAGCCACTGCCAATCATCAAATTGACCATAATCAATCCAACCATTTTTATTCTCTTCAGTGTACCACGTTTTGCAAACTGACGAATATGGATTTGCCATCTGTACTGTGAATTTATTTTGGTCTCGATTGAGGCTCGCAATAGCCAAAACCTGCTCATTTTCGTCTTTTTTGTCCTTTTTGACGCTCGGAACGGTTCGCCAAGCAATGCGTGGAATATAACCTCCCTGATTCTCAGCCGTTTGCATCGTCAAAATCGTTTTATAATAGATGTCGTAAACACAAACGGACACTTTCGGATTATTACCCCCCACTTTAGGATAAATCACCGAATCAATTTTGGGATAAACATACGGCGACCAAGTCGTGGAGTCTTTTTGTTGCAAGTACGAAGTCCAATAGTACGCTGGCACCTGCGTGTCGTCAAAACGCACAAAAGCGAGCAGTTTGCTATCGGGCGAAAACGCAAAAACAGACGTTGCCGAAAACTCTTCCTCGTACAGCCAATCGGTTATACCGTTGTAAATAGCCAGCGAACTGTCGGTTTGCGTGATGGCAATTTCGGTTTTGAAATCAATTTTATAGATGTACAAATCTTTGCCTTTGCCATAAACGATATACTTGCCGTTGGGGGAGATTTTCGGGTCGCGAATCGGCATATCGCTGAACTTAGTACGCGTTTTGCGAATCGTATCCACCAAATAATAATCTGCCACGAACGAACGGCGATACACTTGTTGCTTATTTTCATATTCCAAGCGATAACGCCCTTGTTCAGTAGGATTTAAGAGCGAATCGATTTGCACGTCCGACAACACTTGGGCATCATATTTATGCGAAAGTATATCGCTCAACAAATCCGCTTTTGCAACGAACGAATTGAAAATCAACAATATATATATCAAACTTTTACGCATCTCAACACGAAATAAACTGATTCAAAAAACGCACATCATTTTCCGAAAACAGTCGCAAATCTTTTACTATGTAGGTTAAATTTGTAATTCTTTCCACACCCAATCCAAACGCATAACCGCTGTACTGTTGCGAATCTACCCCACATAACTCCAATACATTCGGGTCAACCATTCCACAGCCCAAAATCTCAACCCAACCTGTATTTTTGCAGAACGAACACCCTTTTCCACCACATAAATGGCACGTTATATCCATTTCAGCAGACGGTTCTGTGAAGGGAAAGTAACTTGGACGCAAACGAATTTCGGTCTTTTCGCCAAACAATTCCTTCGCAAAATACAGTAAGACCTGACGCAAATCCGCAAAACTAACATTTTTATCCACATACAAACCTTCTATTTGGTGGAAAAAGCAGTGTGCCCGAGCCGATATAGCCTCATTCCGATACACGCGTCCGGGACATAAAACCCGAATGGGTGGCTTCTGCGTGAGCATAACTCGCGTTTGCACGCTGGAAGTGTGTGTGCGAAGCAAAATATCGTGTTCGGATTGCTTATCGGGTTGTTTTTCAATATAAAACGTGTCTTGCATGTCGCGTGCTGGATGTTCAGGAGCGAAGTTGAGCAACGAAAAAACGTGCTTGTCATCCTCTATTTCTGGACCGTCTGCGACCGTAAAGCCGATACGCGAAAAGATGTCAATAATCCGTTCTTCCACCAACGAAAGCGGGTGCCGAGTCCCCAATTTGATAGGGTCGGGCGTACGAGTCAAATCGGCTTTGTTGTAGTCAATTTTCAGGGCATTTAGCTTGTTCTGTAGTTCATTAAAGCGTTCCGAAGCCGTATTTTTCAGTTTATTCAGTTGTTCGCCAATTTCCTTTTTTTGGTCGGGTGCTACCTCTCTAAATCGCGAAAATAAATCCGAAATAACCCCTTTTTTAGAGAGATATTTAAGGCGAATGGCTTCTAATTCTTCAGAATTAGTAGCGTTTATTTTTTCTATCTGTTGTAAAATCTCTTGTATTTGTTCCTTCATAATTTTCAGGATAAAACTCACCTCCGCAAAGGTAAGAAAATTTATTATAAAAAACAAAAGTTATTTTTGCATGTATTTTCCTTTTTAAGAAGTGTAAAATTTTTAAACGACAATCAATATTTTATTATTGTGTCCAAAAGCGTCTATAATTTTGGGTCTTTTGATATACCTTCGATAAGATGAATAAAATTTTGTATTTTTTGTAAAAAATTCAGTTACTTCGTGCGAATTTTTGTAATCGCATTATGTATTGGACGTTAGAATTGGCATCAAAGATGGAAGATGCCCCTTGGCCAGCAACGAAAGAAGAGCTATTAGATTATGCAATTCGTCAAGGAGTTCCTTTGGAGGTGGTCGAAAATTTGCGTGAAATCGAAGATGAGGAGGAAGTGTTTGAGTCGATGGAGGACATTTGGCCAGATTATCCAAGCGAGAAGGATTTCTTGTTTGATGAAGATGAGTACTAAATCAAGATGAGATGTTATTGGCGGTCAATCTTATTGGTATTCTCTTTTTTTGTGTGTGTATGTAAATCGTATGCACAGTTTGACGCACAAGTTGGGTTGTACACTTTTTTGCCCGTTGCTTATAACCCATCTTTTGTTGGAGCAGACGATTTGATGCGTCTTGAAGGAATGCATAGGCGGCAGTTTATAGGGATGAATGGAGCACCTATTACAACTTTTTTTTGTTTTTCAACGCCTTTTCGGGTGCTGGACACAAAACATGGAGCGGGGGTACGTTTTTTGAATGATAGGTTTGGGTTGTTCTCCAATCAAGCGTTGCATATTCAATATGCTTATATGCGTCAAATTTGGGGAGGAGTGTTGAGTGTGGGCGGTGAAATGGGATATATAAACGTGAAGTTTAGTGCGGATAGCATCAACTTGAAAGATTTTGAGGATTCATACCATAGTAGTGAGGATGAGGCGATTCCAGAGGGTGCGGCGATAACGGGAATGAAATTTGATTTTGGTTTTGGTATATATTTTGCAAGACGTGAATGGTATGTAGGCGGAAGTTTTCAACACGCAGGGTATCCGAAGGTGGATTGGAGTGAAAATTCCGACTTTCACGTGCGAGGATTGATGTGTTTAACGGGAGGATACCATTGGCAAACAAACCATCCGATGTGGAGGTTAGAGCCGAGTATGTTGGTGATGTCGGATTTTAGGGATTATGATATAAACTTGACGATGAGGGCTGTTTTTTTGGATAGATTTCAAGGAGGGGTGAGTTACCGTATCGCGGAGAATGTCGGTTTTATAGCGGGAGTTGAAGTGATAAGTGGGTTGCAAATTATTTATACATACGAATTGCCTCACTCTAAGATATTGAGAGAAAGTTCGGGTACACATGAAATTTATTTGTCTTATGGTTTTGAGATTTTACGGCCTCGCCATACAAATAGATACAAAAGTATTCGGTATTTATAAAACAAAGAGAAATATACACATTAAATAATATGAAAAAGAAAAGTTTGTTGTTGATAATTTCGTCAGTGTTATTATCGTGCACCACGCAAGTAACAAGTGAATTTGGTGCGGTACAAGAAAAAGAACCGTTTGTAGAAACTGCTCCGTATGGCATGGTTTTAGTCCGTGCTGGTAGTTATATGATGGGGTTAAATTCTCAAACCAACATTTTGAGTCAGCCAGATAATTCCAAAATGGTTACAGTAGACGCTTTTTGGATGGATGACACCGAAATTACAAACGATGAATACAGGACTTTTATCAATTGGGTTACTGATTCTATCGCTTACACGTTGTTAATTCGTGCAGGTTTGACGGATTATGCTTTGATCGATGATTATGACGATGAAGAAGAGGAAGTAGATGCGTTTGAAGGTAATTATGCAATCAACTGGGCTGCAGGAGTGCCTTGGGACGATGATGATGAGGAAATACAAGGAGCATTGGCACCGATGTTCTATTCTGATGGAACGTTGCGTGCAGTGAATTTGTATTATAGTTACAGTTGGTTGAATTATGATCAAGCACAATTGCCGAGGAATAAATTCGATGTAACGCGTGGGACTTATCCCGAAGGTGCTTTGGCACGTGTGGATACCGCTTGGATAGACAATCAAGGTAAAATCCAAGAGATGACTATTGAGCGTGTTTTGCGTGAACCTCGTGATTTGATGACCAACAAAATTGTGGCTGTTTATCCAGATACGATGGTATGGATACGTACTTTCCAAGCGTCTTTCAACGAGCCGATGTTGAGAACGTATTTTTATCACGTTGCCTTTAGCGATTATCCTGTGGTTGGTGTAACGTGGGAGCAAGCACATGCTTTCTGTCATTGGCGTACAAAATATTATAAAGAATTTACAGGAAACGCAGCGATACAAGATTATCGTTTACCGACTGAAGCTGAGTGGGAATATGCAGCACGTGGTGGCAAACGTATGGC
>JBGUYG010000059.1:0-8013 GCA_045118535.1 Paludibacteraceae bacterium | reverse complement strand
AAGCTTCATCACTTCCGCGAAGTACTACCTTTATGGAAAGATGCAGACCTCTTCGCATTAGAATAAATCGTTGAAATCGTAGATTTGAGTATGGAGTATAGTTGGAAAATAAATCCGATAAACGAGCAACAAAAAAACGAGGCGTTGCAACTGTCGCAAGCATTAAAAATTGATGCGGTGATGGCACGTATGCTCGTCCAACGTTCCATTACAAATGCCCAGCAGGCACAAGATTTTTTCCGACCTTCGTTGGAGAAATTATTAGACCCGTTTTTGATGAACGATATGGAGCAGGCAGTCGAACGATTGCACGAAGCGATTCTGAAGCACGAAAACATTTTAGTCTATGGCGATTACGATGTGGACGGCATTACGGCAGTGGCTTTGGTGTATCGTTTTTTGTCGAATCTAACGAAAAATCTGCTGTTTTATATCCCCGACCGCTATTCCGAAGGGTATGGTATTTCTTTCCAAGGCATTGACTTTGCACACGAAAAAAAGTGTAGTTTGATTATCGCTTTGGATTGTGGTATCAAGGAAATGGACAAGGTGGAATACGCAACGCAGAAAGGGATTGATTTTATCATTTGCGACCACCATTTGCCCAAAGGCGATATTATCCCGAATGCTGTGGCGGTTTTAGATGCCAAACGCAACGACAACACCTATCCTTTCACCGAACTGTCGGGGTGCGGGGTAGGTTACAAATTTATGTGTGCGTATGCTCTGAAACATAAAATCTCGTTGGAGGCGTTCGATTCGTTGTACGAATTGTTGGCACTTTCGATTGCTGCGGATATTGTGCCGATTGTGAGCGAGAATAGGATTTTGGCGTACTATGGTTTGAAGCAAATCAACGAACATCCGTGTGTCGGGATTCAAAAACTGATTGATTTGTCGGCTTTGAATGGCAAAAATATCGACATTCACGATTTGGGTTTTCGTCTCGGACCGCGAATCAATGCTTCGGGCAGAATCAATTTGGGCATCAAAGCGGTGCATTTGCTCATCACCACCGATAATGACGAGGCTGCGACTTATGCAAAAGAGATTGAAGAATACAACACCGAGCGACAGACCTTGCAAAGTTCACTGTATCAAGAAGCCGTTGAACACCTTAAAAATGATGCGAATAACGAGGATAAAAAAACAACCGTAGTATATTCGCCAAGTTGGCATCGGAGCGTTGCGGGCATTGTGGCTTCAAAATTAACGGAAACTTTTTATCGTCCAACCATCGTTTTGGCCGATTTCAACGATGAACTCATTTCAGGCTCGGCTCGTTCGGTTGGCGACTTTAATATCCACGATGCGATTTGTGCCTGTTCGGATTTGTTGACGCATTTTGGTGGACATCATTTTGCAGCAGGTTTATCGATGAAACGGGAGAATTTGGAACTTTTTCAGCAACGTTTTGAGGAATATGTCCAAACGCATATCAATCAAGAGCAGCAAAACCCGACCATCAACATCGAAATGGAACTACAGCTTTCCGACATTACACCCCGATTTGTGAAGTTTTTGTATTGTTTGGAACCTTGTGGACCCGAAAATCCTGCTCCTTTGTTCGTTACGCGAAACTTGTCGAACTTCAAAAACACTCGCCGAGTAGGAACCAATGGCGAACATTTACGTGTGGAGTTGACGGACGGACAAAATGTCATTTCGGGTATCGGCTTCGGGATGGGCGATTTTGCGGAGCGGATTTTGAAAGGCGAAAAAATAGACGTGTGTTATGCCGTGCAGGAAAATACGTTCAACGGCAAGACGACCACGCAAATGATGATAAAAGATATTCATTTTAAAAGTTGAAAGATGGAACAAGTAATTCAAGAGCGTGTGCAGACGCGTGGCAGTATTGAGGTGATTTGTGGCAGTATGTTTTCGGGTAAAACCGAGGAATTGATTCGCCGCATCAAACGGGCACAGTTTGCCAAACAAAAAATCGTGATGTTCAAACCAACCATTGATGTGCGGTATTCCGTGAACGATGTCGTTTCGCACGATAAAAAATCGTTTGCTTCTATCCCGGTGGTGCGTGCAAAAGATATGCTCGAATTTACCGATGGAGTCGACGTGGTCGGAATCGATGAAGCACAATTTTTTGACGATGAAATCGTGGAAATTGCACAAATTTTGGCAAACAACGGAATCCGCGTAATCATCGCTGGTTTGGATATGGATTATTTGGGCAAACCGTTCGGTCCGATGCCCGCTTTGCTTTCGGTTGCCGATGATATTTATAAGGTGCATGCAATTTGCGTTCGTTGCGGAAATTTAGCGTATGTGTCGCACCGTTTGGTTGCATCGGAAAAGCAGGTTTTGTTGGGCGAAGTGGACGCATACGAACCGCTCTGTCGCTCGTGTTTCAATAAGATAAAAAACAAAGAACGCAAAGAAAGCGAAATGAATTTAGATTAAATCGTTGCTTATGCCCTTGATTGAGGTTCTTTTGCCAATCCCGCTCGAAAAAATGTACACATACAATGTGCCAGCAACGCTCCCTTTGCCTAAGCGAGGTATGCGTGTGCTCGTGCCTTTTGGGAGGCAAAAAAACATGATTGGGCTCGTTTTCAACGCCGATATTCAGTCGGATTTAAATCCCGATAAAATCAAAGATGTTATTTCTGTTTTGGACGATGAAATCGTGGTAACTGAATCGCAGTTCTGGCTTTGGCAATGGATTGCACAATACTACATTTGTCCGCTTGGAGACGTGATGGATTTTGCGATGCCGAATGGATTACTCAAAAAAAATATAGACGTTGAAACCAATGTTGATTTTATCCAAATTGCTGATGAATACGCAGAAAATGAAAAAATAGAAACCTTGCTCACGCAGTTACAAAAAACAGCAAAAAAACAGTATAACTTATTTTTGTTTTATCTTGCAAATTGTCAAGCCTCAGACGGCTCGTATCAGCCCATTGAAAAAAAACAACTCTTGCATGAATCCAACGCAACGATGCCCATTTTGCAATCCTTAATCAACAAAGGCATTTTTACGCTCAAAACAGAATCCAAACTTTACGATAAAATCGACGAAAATATCGCAATTCATCGCAAATTAACGCCCCAACAAGACAAAGCCGTTCAGTTGATTTCAACGTATTTCCAACAAAATAAACCAACCTTGCTTTTTGGCGTTACTTCCAGCGGAAAAACCGAAGTGTACGTCCATTTGATTCAGCAAAAATTGGCAGAAAACAAAAACGTGTTGTATTTGGTGCCCGAGATTGCCCTGACGACACAGCTGCAGGAGCGTTTGCAAAGCGTTTTTCCGAATCGTGTTTTGGCGTTTCATTCGCGGTGTTCGGATAGCGAAAAGGTGCGAATTTATCGGACACTGTTGCAAAGCGACCAATCTTACCTCGTGCTTGGAGTGAGAAGTAGCGTTTTTCTCCCATTTCAACGGTTGGGTTTGATTATTGTGGACGAAGAACAGGACGATTCCTACAAGCAGCAGGACCCTGCTCCGCGTTACAATGCACGCACGGTAGCGGTGATGCTCGCCAAACGACACAATGCCAATATCTTGTTGGGAACGGCGACCCCATCCATCGAGACCTATCACTTGGCACAAAGCGAAAAATATGGACTTATCGAAATGACGGAAAGATACCAATCCATCGCGATGCCAAAGATAAAAATTGTCGATTTGACCGAACAATATCACCGCAAAACAATGCAAGGTCATTTCTCGGATTTTCTGATTGAACGAATGCAAGCGGAGTTGGCAAAAGGCAAGCAAATCATTCTTTTCCAAAATCGGCGTGGCTATGCACCGTCGTTGCTTTGCAAAACGTGTGGTTATGTGCCAAAATGCCCGAATTGCGATGTGAATTTGACTTTTCATAAAAATAGTCGCCAATTGCACTGTCATTATTGCGGTTATGTTACGCCACAACCCACGCATTGTCCGAACTGTAAAAACGTTTTGACGGAGCAAGGTTTTGGCACGGAACGTTTGGAGGAAGAAATCGCAACAATCTTCCCAAATGCCCGATTTGAACGGATGGATTTGGACACTACGCGGCGTAAGAATGGGCATAAAAACATTATCAATCGCTTTGCTTCGCACGACATCGATATTTTGATTGGGACGCAGATGATAACGAAAGGTTTGCACTTTGACGGCGTTTCGTTGGTGGGCGTTTTGAATGCCGATAACCTGATGATTATGCCCGATTTTAGAAGCGAAGAGAAGACTTTTCATATCTTGGAGCAAGTGGCTGGACGTTGCGGACGGCAGGGCGAGCAAGGTGAGGTGATTATCCAAACCTTCCAAAAAACGTTGCCGATTTTCTCCTATTTGGAGCAACACGATTACCTCGGTTTTTACGAAGAACAAATCCAGTTTCGGCAACTATTCCATTATCCCCCATTTCATCGTATAATTCGCGTAAATATCAAACATTCCAACGAACAAAAATTAGCGGATTTTGCGATGCGAATAGGTATGGTTTTGAAACAAATCTTCGGAACCCGCTGCACCAATGTGATTGTGCCCACGATACAAAAAGTGAACAAAATGTTCATTCGGCATATCATCCTCAAATTTGGTGCAACCGAAAATCTGACTGTGGCGAAAGAGATGCTCAAAAAGGCGACAGACGCTCTGTGCCGCGAAAATAGTAGTATGAACGTATATTTTGATGTAGATCCGATATGAAAAAAACGATTAAAAACAGTATTTTGCTCAATATCCTTGCGTGGATAGCCTTTGTAGTGGCGTTTAGTGGCTTGGCAACCCTTTTGTGGCAACTTATTCCGAACCATAATTCGCTGATGGGCATGAAAATTTTGCAACTGCTCCAAACCATTTTTGTGTTGCTTTTGCCAGCGGTGATTTTGGTGTATTATTCTTCCGATGAATCCATAGCCAATTCGTTGTATATCAACAAGAAACCGATTTTGCGAATGGCATTACTTGCTGTCTTAATGGCTCTCGTCGCACAACCCTTAATCAACTATCTTTCGTACCTCAACCATCAACTTGAACTGCCCGAAGCCCTCGCCAAGTGGCAACTATGGATTGAGCAACAGGAACAGCAATTGGAAATGCTCACCGAGCGATTCGTGCGTGCTGACACGGTGTGGGAACTGCTTTTTAATATCGTGCTGATGGCTTTGATGCCCGCAATTGCCGAAGAAGTAACCTTTCGTGGGTGGCTCTTACGACTTTTCAACAGGAACTCCACGACTTTTTCGCACCTTTCGATTTGGCTCACGGCGATCATTTTTTCCGCTATTCATCTCCAATTTCTCGGTTTTATCCCGCGAATGTTGCTGGGTGCGTTGCTCGGATATGCGTTCAAATGGACAAAAAACTTATGGATTCCCATCTTGATACATTTTTCCAACAACTGTTTTGCGGTCATCGCCTATTTTATTTGCAACAAAAACGGAATAGAGATAGATACTTTGGAACAAATTGGCGTTGGGAGCACAGCATGGGTTACAATATTGAGTTTAGTTTTGACAAGTGCGTCTATTTTCTGGCTTTATAAAGAAACGAATAAAAATAGTTTGGTTTTATAAAAAATAAAGTACCTTTGCACGTTTTTTGGTAAAAAAGTATGGGAAAAACATTAGTCATAGTAGAGTCGCCTGCAAAGGCAAGAACAATCGCTAAGTTTCTTGGCTCTTCTTTTAACGTCCTTTCGTCGCAAGGACATATCCGCGACATTGAAAGTATTGGACGGAAAAGTATCGGCATTGACTTTGAAAATAATTACGCTCCTAATTACCAAATCAGTGCAGATAAAAAAGCTATCGTAGATAGGTTGAAAAAAGAGGCGAAAACGGCAGATAAAATTTTGCTCGCAAGTGATGAGGACCGCGAAGGAGAAGCAATCGCATGGCACCTGAAAGAAGTGCTCGATTTGAACGATAAAAATACACAGCGAATAGTATTCCATGAGATAACAAAGAATGCCATTCTCAAAGCCATTGAAACCCCGCGTAATATTGATTATAACTTGGTGAATGCTCAGCAAGCCAGACGCGTGATGGATAGGATTGTGGGCTTTGAACTCTCGCCGGTGTTGTGGAAAAAAGTGGCTACGGGTTTGTCGGCAGGGCGTGTGCAGTCGGTGGCTGTTCGGCTCATCGTGGATAGAGAAAACGAAATCAAGGCGTTTAAGTCGGAGGCAACCTATCGGGTTGTGGCAGATTTGATGGCGAACGATGCGAAGAAGACCGTGATTCATACCGAACTCAACCATCGTTTTGAAACCAAAGAAGAGGCGATGGCGTTTTTGGAGTTGTGCAAACAAAACGATTTCACGATTTCATCGATAACCAAGAAACCAGGCAAACGGACGCCTGCTCCCCCTTTCACAACCTCCTCTTTGCAGCAAGAAGCGGCACGAAAATTGGGTTTCCCTGTGGCGAAGACGATGCGAATCGCACAACGCTTGTACGAAGACGGAAAAATAACCTACATGCGTACCGACTCGGTGCTGTTGTCCACGTTGGCGTTAGGGTTGGCAAAGGAGGAAATCTGCAAGACATTTGGCGAAAACTACTCTAAACCTCGTCAATATACGACTGTTTCCAAAGGTGCCCAAGAAGCCCACGAAGCGATTCGTCCAACGCAATTACAAAACAACAAAATAGATGGCTCGCGAGATGAGCAACGCTTATACGATTTGATTTGGAAACGCACGATGGCATCGCAAATGTCGGATGCAAACATCGAAACAACGAAGTTTGAAATCAACGTAAAAAATAGTCCGTATCAATTCATCGCAAGCGGCGAAATCATAACGTTCGATGGATTCATGAAATTATACGTTCAATCCAAAGACGATGAAATCAACGAAAAAGATGAAAAAGGCTCGATTTTACCGAATCTGAAAGAGAAAGATACATTGAGTTACGTTGAATGCGTTGCACAACAATCCTACACGAAAGCACCTGCTCGTTACACGGAAGCATCGTTGGTGAAAAAAATGGAAGAATTGGGTATCGGACGCCCCTCGACATACGCTACGATTATTGAAACGATTCTGTCGCGAAAATATGTCGAAGAAAAGGACTTGGACGGTTCGGAACGCACCAATGAATGGGTGGTTCTCAAAGGCGGAAAAATAACGACACAGAAAAAGAAAGAAAAGATTGGTGCCGAAAAACATAAACTGTTCCCAACGGATACCGGATTTTTGGTTACGGAATTTTTGATAGAGCATTTCCCCGCTGTGATGAATTACGATTTCACCGCAAAAGAGGAAGCCAATTTTGACGATATTGCGGTTGGCAAAAAACAATGGGTGAAGGTGGTGGACGATTTTTACAAGCCATTCCATAAGTCCATTGATACGGTGCCGGCAGGTCGTTCGGCAAGTCGCTTGTTGGGCAATGACCCGCAAACAGGCGAGCCGATTTATGTGAAGATTACACGAATGGGTGTTTGTGTGCAGCGAGGCGAAGCGGATAAGGATAAAAAGCCGAAGTTTGTCAACCTCAAAGAAGGACAGTCGTATTATTCCATCACCTTGCAAGAGGCGTTGGAGTTGTTGGCGGTTTCGTTCCCGTATGAGTTGGGAAAATATGAGGATAAAGATATTTTGGTTTGTTCGGGACGTTTTGGACCGTTTTTGAATTGTGGTGGAAAGTTTTACACGATTCCCAAGACGATTGACCCACGCCAAATTACGATGGATGAAGCGATTGATTTGATACAGAAAAAGGAACAGCAAAGCATTCCTATCAAGGATTTTGGCGAAATAAAGGTGTTGAATGGACGGTACGGAGCGTACATCAAATATAACGATGGCAATTATAAGATTCCGAAAGGGACGGTGATGGAGAAGCTTGACGAAAAGCAATGCAAAGCGATCATCGAATCTTCTTCGCCGACGAATCAGAAAGCCAAGTTTGTACGCAAGGCAAGACGTGCCGCAACAAAATAAGACGATTTCATCGAGAAGTAGCGCAGTTGGTAGCGCACCACGTTCGGGACGTGGGGGTCGGGCGTTCGAGTCGCCTCTTCTCGACAAGACGAGAGAG
>JBGUYG010000058.1:0-15237 GCA_045118535.1 Paludibacteraceae bacterium | reverse complement strand
TAATATGGGCTTGGATGATAACAAAGACGATTTTTGCTCTATCAGTTGTCTCAAATCGGTCTTTTGAGATAGCAACTTATTTGCTTGTTCTTTGTTACATCCAAAAATTAATAATTTATTGCAATCTTCTTCGGACTGATTGAAATCTTTTTTTGCTTTTTTTAACTCTTCATCCGCTTTAATAAACTCTTCATTGGATATAAGAAAATCTGTGATTATCATTGCGGATTTTATTTTTGTGTAGTTGCTTTCTATCCGATTGGCATAGAAACTACATGCAGCATTTTTATTCAAATAAGCAAATGCAGCAATCATTCCATTTTTTGTGTTACGATATGTCTCAATTTTTAATCCTGAAATTTCATTAAGAGCAGATGTTAGAAATGATTCTGCTTTAAATTTTTCGTTTATTACCTCTTCAAAAAAAGTTGTAGTTTGATACAAATCAGTTTCCACAATACTACCAGAGTTGTATTTTATTGTCATGCTTATAGTGGTTACTAATTCAATACGTGCCGCATTTTTGAGACGTAATTCGGCTTCTTCTAACGTTTCTCCATTTTGTATATTACCTTCAACAAAGCCAATATACCATGTTTCTGACGGATAATGTGTTTTGCGGCTTGCCGACAGATACCAATCAGGCACCTGTGCGGCAAGTGGCAAAAACGTAAAAAATAGTACTAGTATGTGTAGAATTTTGGTCATTTATTTTTCATACGGTTCATTTATAAACTCGGAAACCATTTTGGCGTGTTCTTGAGCAAGTTTTGACTCTTTCAGTGCATTTTCTAACGCTTTTATTCGAGCCTTTGAAGCAGCATCTTCGTTTAGTAAAAATATTGCTTGATATTCATAAACTTTTTTGCCTCCCAATGTTATTTGACGAGAAATTGCGTAAGATCGTTGTAAATTACCCTGTATTTCCTTTTGTAGATTATTTTCAAAAGCGGCATAAAAATTTTCAAATTCTTCTATGGTCTCGTTATTTATATTACTGCTCACTTCTTCGGTTATACGCCCTCTTATCATACTACTATAATTCTGAGCATATGTATGAGCAGCATTCTCCTGCATTTGTTTAATAGCTGCGTTTGGGCTATTTGTTCTAGTAGCACTTATAATTTCAGAAACATTTTCTTTTTCCATGGCTTCATAATGATTTAATAATGCCATGTCTAAAGTGTTAGAATTCCCATAAACTTTCCAACCATCTTTAGTGTATTCTTTCACTTTTTGTTTGTACTCTTTTTGTAGTTGTTTTGCTTTTTGCTTTGCAATAGTAGATTGTGCACCTACCGTTAATGAGATTCCAAAACAGAATACCATTAAAAATACTATACTTTTTCTCATAATACTTGTTGCCAGTTATATCCCATCGGCACGTCGGTTTTAAATAAATTTGTTTTAAATTTTTGCCTACTCACTTGGCTTTTCGGCTTACTCCATATTTTAAACTTAATGCTCGTAAATACACATAAAGAAGACGCAGACCTCACTCGTTGCCTATTCACGAACTGAGGCCTTCGCATGCCGATAAGTCAAATAAACAACAATGAAACCTACGCCGATATGACAACTGCCTGCTTAGAACAGCAGAGCAAGTATGAACGTCATACCCATAGGCATCTGTTGATTACTTTGTTTCTGACTTATCAATTAAAAGTTTGCGAAGCTTTCAGTTCGTCAATAACAAAGCGTCAATAAACGCCATCAATATGTACTGAATCCCTCTAACCCATAGTCAAACGACTATTCGGCGTAGACAGAATTCCGCGAAAAAAGTGCCTTTTTGTGTCAACCACATTTTGACCCTTTTTCCGTTGCGAAATTACTACATATTTTTTAATACCAAAATAAAAATTATATCACTGTATATAAACCAATTAGGGTTTCTATTGAAAATTTTTGCATAAATACACATTTTTTTCAATAGAAAAAAGATGTGCTACCAAATGCTGAAAATTAGTCGTTTTACACAAAAACAACACGTCTGCTTAGATAGCAAACAGATACATTTTTAGCCAACCAAATGCCACAAAAAAACTATTTCTTCTTCCATTTAGAAAGGATTATTCGGTACGGATACCGCTCTTTGAGGTGTTGCACGTTCGGGCAGTTAGCAGCGTGAATCTTGATGCCCTTGTTGATGGTGATGAAGCCCACAATCGGGTCGTTCAGTTGCGGATTGCAGCATTTTGCCAACGTATATTCCACGTTTTGCATATCAAAATTCACCTCCAACTCCAACGCCGAAGGACTCTCAGCAGGTCTCGGCACAAAGGGCGTTTGCGGGACGTTGTCGTGTTGGTGAGACGAGGAATCGGGATTCAATTCTTGTTCGCATTGTTGATATAACTCCTTGATTTTCAGCATCTCTTCCTTGCCTTGTGCCAACGACTGGAAGAAATCCGACATCGTTTTGTAGCCCATTTTTATCAGCAACCGATTGATGACTTTGTCGTTAAAATCCAATTTCCAATTTTTGAGTCGCCGAGCCAACATTTCCTTGCCCTCGTTGACATTTTTGTACTCAATCTCCTTCAAAGCCTGCCGAATTTTTTGGCGTGCGTGGGACGAGACAACGACCGAAAGCCAGTCATTAGTCGGTTTTTGGTTCGGTGAGGTCTTAATCTCAACGCGGTCGCCGTTTTGCAACACGTGCCGAATGGGAACATTAACATCATTGACCTTTGCCCCCGTGCATTTCTTTCCCAAACTCGTGTGTATCATAAACGCAAAATCCAACACAGTCGCATTAATAGGCAGTTTCTTCAGGTCACCCATCGGCGTAAAGACAAAAATCGATTCGTCCTCAATGTTGATTTGTTTAGCATCAATGCCCTTGTAGGCCCAGTGCGAAGCCACGCCATTTTCAGCCACATCGTCCATCCGTTTGGTGCGAATTTGTATCTCAACCCATTTTTGTTCGGGTCCTAAAACGGTCGTATGAAGACTCTCGTAGCCATTTTCTTTCGGTACCGAAATCCAGTCCCGTAACCGTTTGGGGTTGGGTGGAAAAATATCGGTGATAATCGAATACACTTGCCAGCAGTCCTTTTTCTCGTTTTGAGGCTCGCTATCCAAGATAATCCGAATCGCAAAAAGGTCGTAAATATGGTCAATATCGCAGTGCTGCACCTGCATTTTGTGGTAGATAGAATGGATGGATTTTGGTCGCCCTTTGATGGTAAAACGAAAATTTTCTTCCTCCAATTTCTTTTTCAAAGGCTCAATAAACGCCTGAATATACCTATCTCTTTCCGCTTTTTTTTCGTTCAAAGAGTGTGCGATACTTTTATATCCTTGATAATCAATAAATTTCAATGCCAGGTCTTCCATCTCGGTTTTGATTGCGTACAAACCAAGTCTGTGGGCAAGTTTGGCGTGCAAATCGGCAGTTTCCTTCGCGATATGCCGTTTTTTCTCGCTGTCTTCTTCTTTGTCCAATTGTTTCATATACTCCAATCTCTCCTGGAGGATGTTGTATAGCACCGTATTTATTTCGTTCATTGCCATAGTTTCTATAATTTTTGCAAAAATACTTTTTTTTGAATAGTTTTTTTTATCTTTGCGAAAAATAAAAACGTATAAAAATTGAAATATGAAAAAAACGCGCCTTGTGCTTCGTTTATCGCTTAGTGGAGCAATTATTTTTTTGGTTTTAGTATGTGTTCAAAGTGTTATAACACCGATTAAATTTGAACAAGCAAGAGAGTTTCGTTCGCAAGCTGTCATCAAGAAATTGTCGTATATTCGTACTGCTGAAGAGGAGTATTTCTTGGTTACGGGTCGTTATACTGCCGATTTGGATTCCTTGCTTTACTTTTTGAAAAATACGCCCAAACGTGAAATCCTCAAAGAGGGTAGTTTGACTGAAAAGCAGTTGGAAGCAGGTTTGACCGAACATAAAGCCGCAAGAATTATTCGCGATGCAAAAGAAAAAGCACAAAAGGAACTGCAAACCGATAATGATAGCATCTTGTATGACTACATTTATGCGAACGATAAGGACGTGATTGAAAACGGTTTGGTCGGATTTAGGCGTGATACCATCGTCGAAAATATGATTGAATTCGTCTATAAAGGCGATTTTGACGAAACGACGATTGACGATATTATCATCATCCCTTATACCAACGGCAAACAACGTTTTGAGGCAGAGGTGAACAATGATTACACGACTTCTAATGGCTCGAAAATACCTTTGTTGGAGGTGCGGGCTCATTTCAATACTTTCTTGGGCGACTTGGACAAGCAAGAGCGATTTAATTTAATCGACAAAGAGACCAAGTTAGACCACTATCCAGGCTTGAAAATCGGTAGTTTGGACGCTCCGAACAAGAATGCGGGTAACTGGTAATTTTTTCTGAACCGATAGCGTATGCGAATCATAGCAGGAACATTTAGGGGGTATCGTTTGCCCCCTATTAAGCATTTGTCTGCACGCCCTACGACCGATTTTGCGAAAGAAAATCTGTTCAATGTCTTGGTGCATCGGTTTGATTTGAGCGATTTTGAGGTTTTAGACCTGTTTGCAGGCACGGGTTCGATTAGTTTGGAGTTCGTTAGTCGCGGTGTAAAAAGCGTTACGGCTGTTGAAAAAGCCCACACACAGCAACAATTTATTGCCTCGACTTGTAACGCTTTAAAAATCAATAATTTACGTTTTGTTCGGAGTGATGTGTTTCATTTCCTCAGTATCTGCAAGGTGCAATACGATTGTATTTTTGCTGACCCACCGTATAGTTTAGCGACTTTAACCACTATTCCCGACATAATTTTTGCCAATTCGCTGTTGAAAACAGACGGTTTATTGATATTGGAACACTCCAAAGAACATAATTTTGCAACGCATCCGCATTTTGTGGAAGAACGCACCTACGGAAGCGTGCATTTCTCGTTTTTTCAGTGATTTTTTGACTTCGTTTTGGCTTCTTGCCAAGCATTTTCCATTTCCTCCAACGATAAATCGCTCACTTGTTTGCCTTGTTTTTGGGCGTATTGTTCCACGTAGTTGAAACGCTGAATGAACTTTTGGTTGGTTTTTTCCAACGCATTATCGGGGTGCAAATCGTACAGCCGTGCCATATTGATGAGCGAAAATAGAATATCGCCAAACTCATTTTCCAAGTCCTCGCTCGGCTTCTCATCGGTTTGTTTTTTGAGTTCGGCTTCAAATTCGCCAATTTCCTCCTTGACTTTATCCCAAACGTCCTCTTTTTTCTCCCAATCAAAGCCTACATGAGCCACTTTATCTTGTATTCGAAACGCTTTGATGAGGGTCGGCAACGAATCCGAAATACCTCCCAAAACCGTCTTATTGCCTCCTTTTTCCTTCAATTTGATTTTCTCCCACATCAACGAAACCTCTTCGGGATTTTCTGCGGACACATTGCCATAGATATGCGGATGCCGAAAAACCAACTTATCAGACAGTTTATTGCACACATCGGCGATGTCAAAAAGGTTCGTCTCGGACGCAATCTCAGCATAAAAAACAATGTGCAACAGCACGTCTCCAAGTTCTTTACAAACTTCTGCGTAGTCTTTTTTGATGAGTTGTGCCGACAATTCGTTGACCTCTTCAATCGTGTTTTGTCGCAGCGATTCGAAGGTTTGTTTGTGGTCCCACGGACACTTTTGGCGTAATTCACTCATGATGGTCAGCAACCTATCAAAAGCTTGCAACTGTTCTTCTCGACTATGTTTCATAAATACTGTAATTCTAAATTTCCTTGTTCGTCCATTTGGGCGTAGGAGTTGATTTTGAACAAATCACCCAAGATAATCACGCGACTATTGGGCGTAATTTGCAAGTCCAAATCAATGTGTCGGTGCCCAAAAATATAGTAATCAAAGTGTTCTTTTTGCTCCATTTCCTTGCTAAAAAGCACCAAGGATTCGTTATTTTCGCCCAAAAAATCGGTCGGCTTGTTCAGCTCTTTTAATCGACTTTGTTTCGCCCAAGCATAGCCGATAGCATTACCAATAAAAGGTGGCAATGAGCGGTATAAATACTGCACAAACCGGTTATGGAAGATTTTTTGCAACCGCATAAAGGCAAGAATCCGCTTTTGTTTTTCTTTGGAGAAACGCTGCAAGTAATCCGAAGGAATAATCCCGTCTCCGTGTGCCAAAAAACAACGTTTGCCGTGGATGACTGTCTGAGCCGTTTTGGGATGCCAAATGATGCCCGTCTGTTTCGCCAAATAACCGAACGACCACATATCGTGGTTACCTGCAAAAAAATGCACATCGATGCCTTTGTTGGTCAGTTCGCGTAGGGTTTGCAAAAGGAGCGGAAACTGTTTGCGTTGCCACCAAAAAAACTCAAACCAAAAATCAAAAATATCGCCCAACAAGTAAATCGCCGTTGCATCTTGCTCAAACTTACGCAACAAATCGACCATCTTTTGCTCCTGCTCTTGCGGGGTGGAAAAAGCCCGTGAGCCAATATGTGCATCGCTTAAAAAATATACCATAACTACATAAAACCGAGTTCTAAACGTGCTTCTTCACTCATCATATCCTTCGACCATTCGGGTTCAAAAACGACATTCACCTCCACTTTTTCGATGCCTTCCACGCTTCCCACTTTCTGTTTTATATCCTCCACAATAAAGTCTGCAGCAGGGCAACTTGGAGCGGTAAGCGTCATCTCAATCGTACACACTTCGCCTTCAATATCAATTTTATATATCAATCCTAAGTCGTACACATTCACAGGGATTTCGGGATCAAACACCGTCTTTAACATGGCCAAAACCTTCTCTTCTTTTTCTAAAAACGCATTCATATTTTCACTCTTATACCGCAAAAATACTATTTTATTGCTAATTTCAAAAGCGGATTTTTACAAATTCACCTTATCTTTGGTGGCGAAGATTTGAAAGCCGATTTCGCACTGCACACACCGATTAGCAAGGCAATAATTGTTGTGCAAATGGATAAGCACTTGGCTATCCGTGGCATTCTGCACCTTTTGACCCAACAACTTCCATTTTCGCACAATATGGTTATTTTCGGCAGGAATATCGTCCAGCAAACGCACTGCACTGTTGGCTTTTTCGCGGTCGCCGTGTTCGTGAGCGTAGGCGTATTGGTAGGGAATAACCGAGTTGATGAGCAAGATATACACCGAATCTTTGCCCAACGGAGGAGGCAAAGGCAACTTTTCATCCGCATCGGGTTTGAAGGTAAAAAGGTCTAACAGCGTGTCTATATTCGTGGCCTGCATGGCTTGCGAAAACAAAAATTCGGAGCGATATAGCAGAAACGCAAACTGCCGAATACGCACTTCGGGGAAGGTTTGCGGACGCATACGCAACTTTTTCCACAGATGGGCTTCCAGCGGCTGCAACGAAAACTTTTTCTGCAAAAACAGGTACTCCTGATAGAGCATTTCCTCTTGTTCGTTGCGTTCTTTGACCAACAAACCCGACTGCCCGAGCAACAAAGCCGTTAGTTGAAAAAGGTTATTTCGGTGCTTATTTAGACAACTTAAAGGCGTTTGTTTTGCCAATAATTCGAACGGTTGCCCGTTGGTGTGAAAGCCAAAATTGTGTGCCAAAGTGATATAAAAAGCGTTTTCCCAGTGGTTTTGCGTCATGTCCAACAGCTGAAAAATCGCCTCTTCTTTTCGCTTCATCCTGTCGTTGAGCAACACATTTTTCCAATTATCCGTCAATAGAGCGGGATTATGTTGCAACTGAATATAACATTGGGAGTTTTTATCGCTGAAAAACTGGCTTAAATAGTCCACATTTTTAGGATAATTCAATTCACATTGCACAATTTTTTCGCCCAAGGTGTTGTAAACATCTTTATCTGCTTGATTTACAACGTGTAAAATGACGTTATTGTAGCCTTTATCCAAATGATGACGATGCTTGAACCAATCCGACGACTGAATATGAATCTCCACATTTCCCACCCAATCAATGATATTTGTGTCTTGTCCCTCGTGCGGATAAATCCGAATATGTGCATTAAAAAAGTCGGGTCCCGCGTCCTTGTTGTATTCCCCCACGCTTATCACTTCCACCTTCCGACCGTCCGTCGTTTGTTGCGGAAAAGCGGCAAAAATGCGTTGTTGCCAAATATAATGTAAAACGACTTCTAACATGGCAAAAATATATTGGATGGATACTGAATTTCGGTCAAAAATAGCCCTTTTGCAGGGACTGATTCACCCGCAAGCGAACGATTTTTTTGTTGCAAAATGGCGGAAAAATCATCTTGGGAGATTTTATTTTTTCCTACGAGCAACAGCGTTCCCACAATCGCCCGCACCATATTTCGCAAAAAACGGTCAGCCGAGATAGTAAAAACGATTTGATTGTCTTTTTGTTCCCAAAACGCCTCGCTGATGGTGCAAATAGTCGTTTTTACGTCCGAATGTTTTTTAGCAAAGCAAGCGAAATCGTGTTTGCCGAGCAATAAATCGCAGCAAGCGTTCATTTTTTCTATGTCAATGGGATAATCAATGAAAGTCGCAAGCGGAAACAAAAAAGGGTCTTTGTGGTCAATGATATGGTATTGATACGTCCGTTTGACGGCATCAAAACGTGCGTGAGCCGTAGGGCTGACCTTCGCTATCTTGTTGATTGTTATATCTTTAGGTAAAAAATGATTGATATGGTACAAAAAATCGGACACGTTCCAATCGTCCGTATAATCCAAATGTGCAACCATCATTTTGGCATGCACGCCCGCATCAGTACGGCTGGAAAAAACGAGTTCAATCGGCGTACGCAACAACAGCGAAAACGCATCTTGCATAACCTCTTGAACAGATACATTATTGGGTTGTATTTGCGAGCCGTGATAATTTGTTCCATTAAAGGCAAAATAAACAAAATAACGCATTACAGGCTATTTTTTATTCCAATCAATTCGTCTCTTATTTTTTCAATTTGTTCTGCCACCAACAATCGCACATCAACACCCATTTTTCCGCGTTCCAATTCATTGCGAATCGCTTCTATACGTGTGATTTTTAGCTCGTCCCGAATGTACTTGATTTGCTTAAAAACCTCAATATCCTCAGCGGTATAAAACCGATTGAGATGGTCATCGCGACGTGGCTGAATCTGCTTAAATTGCTGTTCCCAGTAACGCAACGTAGAAGAGGGCAACGAAAGCATTTTGCTCACGTTTTGTATCGAATAGTATTTCGGGGCATCATTTTCTTTCATCACCGCATTATTTTAAGGGTTTTGCCAGCACTGATGTTACTACCTTTTAAGCCGTTCCATTTCTGTAATTGGCTTACCGAGCAATGAAAACGCTGGGCAATGCCACTCAACGTATCACCACGCCGAATCTTGTAATAAGTAACACCATTGACGGAATAGGTTCCGCCTCGGTTGACAGCTGTGCGTTGTGCCAAATCAATTTCCACTTTGCGGTTGTTGATTAACTCGTTTTGACGATACGCCAAAATCGAATCTTGCAAATCAATGTACGTAAGCACCCGATTGGCTGGCAAGCAGAGAGCATAATCTTTATAGCCCGGAATAATGTCTTTCGTGTATTGTGGGTTCAAACGGCGTAATTCCGCAACGCTAACGCCCAACAAGGACGAAATTTGCTCAAAATGTTGCCTTTTATCCGTAACAATCGTGTCGGTTGCAAAGGTCATATTCACATAAATGGGCGAAATTCGATGGTCTTTGTAATACGTCAAAGCATAGTTGGCTGCCACAAAAATCGGCACGTACGAGCGGGTTTCGCGTGGTAAGAAGGAATAAATTCCCCAGAAATCTTTTTTGCCCGAACGCCGCATCGCCTTCAAAACATTGCCCGGTCCGCAATTATACGCTGCCAAAGCGAGTGTCCAATCGTCAAACAGATGATACAATCGCACCAAGTAACGGCAAGCGGCTTCGGTGGATTTGATGGGGTCGCGGCGTTCGTCAATGAGTGAATTGATTTCCAAATTGAATAATCGACCTGTCGAAGGCATAAATTGCCACAAACCAGCCGCTCCCATACGCGAATGTGCCATCGGATTCAGTGCCGACTCAATCACCGCAAGGTATTTCAACTCGTCAGGTAATCCATATTTAGAAAGCATATCCTCAAAAATCGGGAAATAATACTGCGAAAGGGCATCTAACTTGACGGTCAGTTTGGGATAACTTGCCAAATAACGCAAAATGAATGCTCGCACCACGTGATTATACGTCATATCAATTTGGCGTGGTAAAGCCTGCAAACGATGCTTGAACAGGCTATCGGGGCAGTTGCGTATCGCCGAAATAATGCTTGTATCAGCCACAACCACTGTATCGCTCTCATTTAGTTGTAAATCAATGTTTTGTATCAACCACTGAAAATAAATATCTTCTTCGGGCACAATCGTAAAAAATGGCGTTGGGTTTGCCAAAACACTATCTATCGCATAGTTATTCAAGACCTCAATGGTGTCCAACAGTTTATCACCCGTGACAGGTTGAATATAAGCCGTGTCATTAGCCAAAATCCGATTCGGCATAACAACGGAAAGCAATAAAAATATATAAGGAATAAATTTTTGCATAATTTTTTAAAATTTAATAGCTAAGGTTATTTCATTTATCTTCTTTTGAGAAGGAATATCGTAGCGTTGTTGCGGATACAGTTGCATGGACAAGTCGTACGAAATATCAAAATCAAACAATTGTGCGTCCACATACGCATCTATGATGGAGAGGATATACACGACCACGGTGCCCAAAACGGATAAATCTCGGAATCTGCGAGTCCTATTTTGCCACGATTGCAACCTATTTTGATAGGTAACCGCACCACCCATACGAGCAATATCATAACCTTTTGGCAAAAGAGCCACGTAAGACTTGCTTTCGTCATCACTTACGGTGCCGTTTTGGATGTCAATATAAATATCACGATAGGCTTGTCGATACTCTTTATACATACTACCGTTCATATTGATGGCATAAATACAGCCCATAAATCCACCATACACGATGGGCAACTTCCAATAACTTTTGTTATAAATCTGACCATATCCGGGTATAATCGCTCCCATCCAGACGGCACGCATCGGGTCTGGTTTCCACTTTAAGCGTGCAATTTCTCTCGGCGTTAAATCCTTGTAAAGAGAGGTGTCTGGCTCAATATCCAAAGAATCGCTGTTGCGGATGTCTTCAATGACGACAACTTTTGCACCTTCTAACATACCATCATAAAGCCTCATCGTATCCAACGGACTACGTGTCGTATCTGCTGGAATAGCATGCAAGAAGGCAACACAAAAACAACTCACCAAAAAGACAATGCAACGAAGCATATCAATGAATCCTGCTCATCAAAGAAGCCAACTCTACTTCATCTTTGAAGGTAATCACAATTTTATCGTTCTTTATCTGCACTTTTGTTCCGAGCAATTCCGTCAAGTGTTCTTGCTGTTGAACATAAGCTCCAGGCGTTTTAGACGATACTTTTTTGGTAGGTTTACCTTCGCTATCTTCTGCGGGTTCATTTTGCGACAAATTCTCTATATCTCGCACCGATAAGCCGTCCGCAAGCACTCGCCGATAGACCTCCAATTGCTTTTCAATTGATGTAAAAGCAAGCAAAGCACGGGCATGTCCCATCGATATTTTATGGTCGCGAATGCCCATTTGAATCTCGGCAGGCAGTTGGAGCAAACGAATATAATTCGAAATGGTGGCACGTTTTTTACCCACTTTTTCGGACATCCTTTCTTGCGTCAGGTTATATTCGTCCATCAATTTTTGGTACGAAAGGGCGATTTCGATAGCATCTAAATCTTCACGTTGGATGTTTTCAATCAACGCCCACTCCATCATCTGCTCGTCTTTTGCCTCACGAATATAGGCTGGAATGGTTTGTAATCCCGCTAATTTACTTGCCCGAAAACGCCGTTCACCAGCAATAATTGTGTACGTATCGTTTTCGCCTTTACGCAACGTAATAGGGGATATGACACCATTCTCACGAATAGAATCCGCTAATTCTTGCAAAGCCGTTTCATCAAAATTTTGACGAGGCTGATTGGGATTAGGAACGATTTTTTCTAATGCAATTTCATCAATACTACTGCCACCAAAAGTCGCTTTTTGCGTATCAATCAAAGCATCTAAACCGCGTCCTAAACCACCTGGTTTCTTTACTGGTGCCATAATTACTTTCCTCGTGTTATTAGTTCGCGTGCCAATGCAATGTACGATTGAGCACCCTTCGATTCTTTGTCGTAATCAATAACACTCATACCGTAACTTGGAGCCTCGCTAATACGAACATTACGGCTAATAACTGAGCCGAACACTAAGTTTCCAAAATGTTTGGTTACCTCATCATACACCTGATTCGATAATTTCAGACGATTGTCGTACATCGTGAGCAAAAATCCTTCGATTTGGATGGTCGGATTCAAATCACTCTTGATGATACGAATTGTGTTCAACAACTTGGATATTCCTTCCAACGCAAAATATTCGCACTGAACAGGAATAATAACCGTGTTACAAGCCGTCAAAGCGTTGACCGTTATAGTACCCAACGAAGGCGAGCAGTCAATGAGAATGTAATCGTACTCGTTTTCCACTTGCTTCAACACACGCCGCATCAGTTGCTCTCGGTCATTGATACTGAGAATCTCAATTTCAGCACCTACCAAGTTGATGTGCGAAGGAAGAATGAACAAATTCGGATTCTTCGTTGACAAAATAACCTTGTGAGGGTCCATATTGTTGATTAAACACTCGTAAATGGAATTTTTGATGTCTTTGATGTCAATACCCAATCCCGACGAAGCATTTGCTTGTGGATCAGCATCAACTAAAAGAACACGTTTTCCCTCATCTGCCAGCGCAACAGCAAGATTGATTGAGGTAGTCGTTTTTCCAACACCACCTTTTTGATTCGCTATCGCAATAATTTTACCACTCATAAATTTTTATATAGTTAAAGGTTTTTATTCCGTTATTATATCTGTATTAACATTTTTATAGCCAAAACTTGCATACGTGAAGATGTAAATCAAACCCAAAATAGGAATGATATAGGAGTTAAAATACCCCAATTTATCTGCCACTAAGCCTTGTATAGCGGGCAATATGCCACCACCACAAACCATAATCATAAAGATTCCGCTTGCCAAAGGCGTATATTTTCCTAATCCTTCGGTTGCGAGGTTGAAGATAGCACCCCACATAACACTCGTCATCAAACCGCACAAGAACACAATAATCATACTGATTGGCAACTCAACGCCTTTGAAAGCAATCACCCAACTTTGTGGGAAAAAGACCACACAACACAGCATCAAAATCGCCAGACAAGAAGTCGTCTGAAGCATCGCTTTACTACTCACCACACCACCAATTGCTCCACCAATCAAACGACCTACCATCATCATCAACCAATATAATCCCACTATCGTTCCTGCCACAACGGCACCAATAGTTGGCTCACCACTCATGTACAAATTGGCGATGTTCGGGATACCCACTTCCACACCAACATAGAAGAAAATTGCCACGCAACCCAACACAAAGTGCCTAAACGAGAACGGGCTATGTGTGTCTTTGTTCTGTTGAGCAAGTGCCCGTTGTTCAGCCGTTTCGATATGTGGTTCGGGGATATAAGCAAAGAAGATGATAACAAACGCCAACATGAAAATAATCATTGCGATTAACATGGCTGGTGCCGCATCTGCCACTTGGGCTTTGGAAACCTCGCCACCAATTAAGTAACCCAACAAAATAGGAGCAATCGTGCCACCAATGGAGTTACAACTACCACCGAATTGCACCAACTGATTGCCTTTTTTGCCACCACCACCGAGTGTATTCAACATCGGATTAACCACACTGTTGAGAATACAAACCGCAAAACCCGATATAAAAGCACCGAGTAAATAAATACCAAAACTGCCAGCATAGCCACTCAACCACTGCACACCTACACCTACCAAACCGATAGTAACCGCTAACAATGCTGTAAATTTGTAACCTTTACGTTTGAGAATAATACCTGCAGGATAACCCATACACGCGTATGCAATGAAGTTTGCCAACGTGCCTAATTGGGCTAAAAAGTTGCTCGTCTTAAACTGTTCCTTCACAATAACACCCATCGAACCTGCAAAATTCGTAACGAATGCTATCATAAAAAACAGCAAAAACATCACTGCAATAGGTAATATACTTGATTTTTGTTCCTTCGTCATATCTTTAATTTAATTAAGATTTCTATCTAAAAAGTCCATAAATGTCCGATGTACATGCTCATAATTAGAGCGTTTTTTCAAAAAATGATCGTCATCTGGATACATTTGCATCTCAAATATGATACCAGCCCGCACCAATTCTTCCACAAACAACCAACTATTTTGCACGTGTACATTATCGTCTGCCAAGCCATGCACCAACAACAATTTTCCTTTCAAGTTCGAGGCTTTGGTGAGCAAGTCGCTTGTCTTGTAGCCTCTGTCGTTCACTTGCAACCTCCGCATAAAACGCTCCGTATAGCCCGAATCATACAATCGCATATCCGTAATCGGTGCAATTGCGATGCCACATTTGAACGGGTGATTTTTTTCGCACAACGTCCGCAAAACCATATAACCACCGTAACTCCACCCCCAAATAGCCATTCGGTCTGCATCTATGAAGTCGTATTTTTTCGTGATACTACTTACAGCCGACAATAAATTTTGTGTTTCTACGGAACCCAATTTCATATAATGCTTCTCACGCCAAACGTTTGATTGAGTAGCAATTTCGGCAACATCAACCCCAACCACCACATATCCAGCCTCTACCAAAACATATTCCCAACCTTTTTTCCACGTATTTTTCACCAACTGGCTTCCAGGACCGCTATATTGCATAAAAACTACGGGATATTTGGCTTCTTGTTTCGTTGGTTTCAAAATCCACGCTTGCACCGAATCTATGGTAAAGAACTCTTTGCGAGGAAGAGCCAATTTTTGCCACTCTTTTTTGACTGAATCATTGGCAAGCACCACGTGATTTTTTTTGCTTTTTACGTCGTATAACGTGTATTTAGTAGGCGTTGTGTCGGTTTGGTAGCAGTCAATATAGTGTTGCAAATCATTCGAAAAAACGAACGAATGCCAACCATGCTTATTTGCCAGTGGGGTAAGATTTTTTTTCTTTGTATTCAACGCAAAACCTTGCCGATTCAAATTTCCGTCCGTTGTCAGATAGTAAAAAATCTTCTCTTTTTCGTCGTAAC
>JBGUYG010000057.1:0-13625 GCA_045118535.1 Paludibacteraceae bacterium | reverse complement strand
AGAGTGCGGGTTGAAATACAGCCCGCACTTTTTTTGTCAATTGTTAATTGGAGCGTACATATTCTAAAAATTCTGCTGAAATTTTTTCGGGATACCTATCGTCAAAATCATGCGAACCATCATCACGAACTACCTCAAAACTATGTCCACGACCTAATGCAGGACGCATTTTATAATTCTTTTTGCCAGTCATGATGAAGTAAAACGGAAGTAATTCATTGCGTACAGAATGTGGGTCACGTGTGCCGTATGCAATAAATAATGGTTGCTTTAAATTACACAATATATCTACAGACGGCTTTGCAAAACCAAATTGATTGGAAGGAATATCACCATTACTTTCTTTGACGTAGGTAGTATCGGGAATAGTATCCATATATGCCCAAAAAGCATAATAACTTTCCAATTTTTTTTGCATCTGTTCTTCTGTTATTTTTCCTTGAATCGTCATTGTTCTATATTCATTTATAATATCTTGGATTCTTCCAAAAGCCCCTGCTGAAATAACGCCTACGGCACATACCAATGGATTTTCTTTGGCTACATAAGTAGCAATATCTCCACCTTGCGAAACTCCAAATACGAAAATACTATCTTTATTAACCCACGCTTCTTTTGCTAACGCATTGATAATTTTATTGGCTCTATCAACATACACTTCTAACTTATTATGCAAGCGATAATTAACGTCATAAATTCCCTGCTCTTTTGTCGGACTGTATGCGTATAAGTTATCTAAATTTTCTATAGAAGTAATTATAGGAGTATAAGGGGGAACAATTTCTATGACATTGCAACTATTTAGAATTGAAGAATCTATATTACGTTTATTTGTCCACCAAAGTTTTTCTTCGTCCAGTTGCATAATTAACGGACGAGGCAAAGAACCTTGCAAAAACACAAAAAGAGGTTTCTTTTCGTTGATTGTGTCGTATTTTACAAAAGAAATTGTGTCGTTTTCTTCTATCAAATGCCCGATTTGCATGTTGATAGATGGCACTTTTTCAAAAACTAACTGCGTGTTTTGTTGCTTATTGCAAGCCACACATAAAATCACTAAAAACACATAAAAATACTTTTTCATATCAATTTGAATTACAATTATTTGTGCAAAAATAATAAAAATGCGTGTTATAGCAAAGAATAATTGTTAGAGAATATAGCCCATTTTGTGTGATATTTGCAACTTATTTGCAAAAAAAAGACCCTATTTTCGCACGGTTTTTTAAAAAGGAGTAAAAAGATGAAAGTTTTAAGAGCATTTTTAGTTTTAGCATCTATCATTTTGGCTTTACAAGTGCAAAGTGCGACTATTTCTGGTATTGTTTTAGATGATAATGGCGACCCGCTCGTGGGGGCAAATGTCTATTGGGAAGGCACGACAGACGGAATGGCGACTGATGTGGACGGGAAATTTACGATTCAAACCAATGCGGAATCTAAACGCCTCATAACGAGTTATATGGGCTATCGCAACGATACAACGACCGTCAAAGGAAAGGAAGTAACGATTGTTTTGGTGGACGATTTGGTGCTTGACCAAGTTACGATTAGTGCCCGAAAAATGGCTGTTTTGCGGTCGCGAACCTCCGCTTTTGATACCGAGACGCTCTCGGGCGAGGAGTTATGCAAAGCTGCGTGCTGTAATTTGAGCGAAAGTTTCGAAACAAGTGCTTCGGTGGACGTGGCGTATAGCGATGCTGCGACGGGTGCCAAGCAAATCCGATTGCTCGGTTTGAGTGGGACGTATGTGCAGTTGTTGAACGAAAACACACCCGGCGTGCGTGGTTTAGGACAAAACTTTGGCTTGGAGTATATCCCGGGTCCGTGGATGTATTCGATTCAGGTAAGCAAAGGTACATCGTCTGTTATCAACGGTTACGAGGCTATTTCGGGGCAAATCAATGTGGAGTTGCAAAAGCCCCAACTGACCGACCCGCTGAGCATCAATGCGATGTTCAACAGCGAGTTGCACCAAGAGGTGAATATGACGGGTGGCTGGAAAATGCGTAACAACAAAAACATCTCCACAGGCGTTTTGGCACATATCCAGTCGGGTTCGTATGAGATGGACCACAACAAAGACGGCTTTATGGATATGCCCAAAACCAACCAACTCAATCTGATCAATCGTTGGAACTTTAAGCACGGCGACTACACGGCACAGGTGTTTGTGCGAGGTATTTATGACCATCGTATGGGTGGGCAAATGCGTAGTAGAAAGATGGAAAATGACAAAAATGGGGTGCCCGATTATGCAATTGACCTCACGACCAACCGTATCGAGGGTTTTGTGAAAAATGGCTTTTTAATCAACGAAGACCAAGGCATGTCTATCGGCATTATCACAGCGGCTTCGTACCACGACCAACGCAACGATTATGGTATCTATCGCTCGTGGAACGCCGACCAAACCAACGCTTACTTCAATGCTATTTTTCAAACCAATTTGGGCGAGGGTAGGGTTGCCGAAGAAGACGACCATGAAAATAAGTTGTCGGTGGGTGCCAGTGTGAACTACGACCGCTACGACGAGCGTGCCGAAGATGAGCGTAAATCCTTGCAATTACGCCGTAGGAGCGATGAAGTAACGCCGGGTGTCTTTGCGGAATATACCTACATGTTTCGGGATAAAATCACGTTGCTGTTAGGGGTTCGGGAGGATTATTCGTCGGTGTATGGCTGGTTTACGACCCCGCGTGCGAATGTGCGTTTGGCTCCTTGGAAGTGGTGGCATATACGCGGAAGTGTCGGTTTGGGCTATCGTTCGCCGAACGTAATTGCGGATAATGCCTCGTTTTTGGTGAGCAATCGTTGGTTGGAATCAACGAGTAAGGTGGCTTATCATCAACAAAAAACGATACAAAACTTCGATAATGCTGGCGTTTCTAATTTTGAAACACCGCAAGAATGTGCCTTGAATACAGGCTTTTCGACCACTTTTTATATTCCGATGGGTTCACGTGAGTTGCAACTGTCGGGCGAGTATTACTACACCAAGTTCTTAGACGGAATTGTTGCGGATTGGGATTATTCGGCAAAATCACTGCTGTTGCGTCCGATTGGCGATGACGTGCAATCGTTTGGCAATAACTGGCAGGTGGAACTCAATATGGAGTTGTTGCGTGGTTGGACGATAACGACTGCCTTTCGTTACACAGACGTGAAGAATCGCTACGAAATAAACGGCAAAGTGCAAACGGTGGACAAGCCGCTGACGAACAAATTCAAAGGCATCGTAACCTCTTCGTACCAAACGCCGCTGAAAAAATGGCAGTTTGATTTCACGGCACAATTCAACGGCTACGGTCGTATGCCTGCTTATTTTATGGGACACGGCGACCAATACTACAAGAGTGGCGATTTTTATTATCACAAGTGGTATCCTCAACTGCTGGGTCAGATAACGCACTATTTCAGGAAGTGTTCGGTGTATGTTGGGGCAGAAAACATGACCGATTTTCGCCAGCATAACCCTGTTATTAGTGGCAATGACCCCTACAACGAAAATTTTGATGCTTCGATGGTTTGGGGACCGATAAATGGCTGGAAATTGTACGCTGGTTTCCGATGGGCTTTGACAGAAGATTAGTCTTATGATAAGTAAAAAAAGAAAACGGCAAATGGATTTTGTCGTTTTTTTGTGTATTTTTCTTGTATATTTGCAAAAAAGAAAACGAAATGCGGTATTTTTTGATAGCGGGCGAGGCTTCGGGCGATAATCACGCTTCGAGGTTGATAAAATCCATTGCTGCAATGGATGCTGATGCCGTATTTGAAGGTTTGGGAGGCGAAAAAATGCACGCCAACGGCTGTAAGTTGGTGCAAGATTACAAAAAAATGGCTTTTATGGGCTTTGAAGCCGTCTTGCGAAACATCTTTCAAGTTCGCAAAAATTTCCAACTGACCTACGAAGCATTGCTGCAATTCCAACCTGATGCACTGATTTTGATTGATTATCCTTCGTTTAATTTGCGAGTGGCTTCGTGGTGCAAAAAACATCTGCCAAAGACGAAAATCGTGTATTATATTCCACCAAAAGTGTGGGCTTGGAAAACCTATCGGGTGCATAAAATTGCGAAATTATGCGACTTGGTTTTGGGCATTTTTCCGTTTGAAGTGGATTTTTACAAAAAATATGGATACCAATGCGAGTATGTCGGCAATCCGGTTGTAGAAACGATTAACGAATGGCAACAAACGCACGGTTCCACTGCTCGCACCAACACGATTGCCCTGTTGCCGGGTAGTCGCGTGAGTGAGATTACGCATTGTTTGCCCGTGATGCTTTCCGCAGTCCGTAAAGCCAAGTTACCAGACGAGCAAATCGTAGTTACAAGTGCTCCAGAAGTAAACCCGAGCGTGTATGAAAAGTTTTTGCAAGCAGACGAAAAACTGACCGATGAAACCTACCAAGCCGTCAGTCAAGCCAAGTTTGCCATCGTCAATTCGGGTACAGCAACGCTCGAAACGGCACTGTTGGACACACCGCAAATGGCAGTTTATTATACGGAATACAAAATCCTTGTGAAACTTTTTCGCTCGTTGGTGATGAAATTGTCGCTTCTGACGCTGGTGAACATCATTTTGCAAAAAGAAGTGATACAAGAATTGATTGCCGATAGGTTCACCGAAGAAAATATAATTCGTGAAATAAAACAAATGCGAAACGTTGATTATCAAGAAGATATGAAAAAAAATTATCACTTGATTCGTTCCATTTTGACCGAAAAACAACCTTCGCAAATAGCAACTAAGAAAATACTTGAAATACTATGAAAAAATTATTCGTCTTATCGTTTGTGTGTTCGTTCACGCTGATGTTGGTCGGGGCAAAAAATCCGCCCGTTGACCCGAATTATTCGTTTATTGTGCGTGACCCGAATTCAAATTACATCCAAATTCTGTTTGCTGGAGACGCTATGCAACATGCTCCGCAAATCCAGATGGCTTACAATGCCCAAACGAAAAAATACAATTATGAGCCCAATTTCCGCTACATCAGACCGTATGTTAGCAAGGCAGATATTGCCATCGTGAACTTTGAAACCACGTTGTCGGGCGAGCCGTATGCGGGTTATCCGAAGTTCAGAGCCCCCGATGCGTATTTTACGGAACTGTGCGAAACGGGTTTTCAGGTGTTTGCTTTGGCGAATAATCACATTTTAGACGGTGGTCAAAAGGGTTTAGAACGGACTTTAAACACGATGGGTTCGGTTGCCCATTTGGGAGCGTATCGGGATACGGCGTATCGTGCCAAAGAATATCCGTTGATTCTTCACATTGATGGCAAGAAAATCGCTCTATTTAATGCCACTTACGGCACCAATCAAATCATACCCACTCATCCGAATTATGTCAACTATATTGAGACGGAGGAACTGCTGTTGGATATGGAAAAAAGTAAAAAGGATTCGACGATTGACCTGCGAATTATGTTTATTCATTGGGGAGACGAGTACCAACTGCGTCATAATCCGCTCCAGCAGGGCGTGGCACAGTGGTTGGCAGACTTGGGCTTTGACCTCATCATCGGCAGTCATCCGCACGTGGTGCAAGACCAAGAAATCCTTACTACGGAAGATGGACGGAATGTGCCCGTGGTATATTCATTGGGTAATTTTATCAGTAATCAGAGGCGTTTGAACACGAATGGTGGCATTATGATTGCCGTAAATATCAACCGTAAAACCGCAAAAATAGAGGAGGTTGAATACATTCCCGTTTATGTCCACAAAGGGAAGTTAGGCACCGAGAACAACTATTTTTGCATTCCAACCTTCGACTATTTAGACGGTAATTTGCCCATCAAAATTGAAAGCGATAGTTTGGCGAATGATTTAAAATTATTCCACGATAACACAATGAAACGAATGGGAAACACGCTGAATGTATCCCCCACTCGAAGCTTTATTTTTGAAGAATTGGATCTATAATATGGAAATTTTGTTAAAAAATATCAAATATGCCTTGCGTTCGGACTGGGAAGCGTATCACTTGGCATTGGATAAAACACTCGAATCCAACAACGAAATCGTGCGTGAGGTCAGTGCACAGATACTTTCCAAGCGAGGCAAAGAGATGCGACCGTTGTTGGTGCTTTTGGGGGCTAATATGTGCGATAGTATCACTGAAAAGACGATTCAAACGGCAGTGGCTTTTGAGTTGTTGCACATGTCCTCGTTGATACACGATGACGTGGTGGATAATGCGGATAAGAGGCATAATCAGCCGTCCGTTCGGGCTTTATGGAATAATAAACTCGCTGTTTTGGTAGGCGATTATTTTGTGGCAAAATCTATCCAAGTCGTCTCCAACATTCGCAACAAGAAGATTTCGGACACTTTTATCCACACGGCACAGCAGTTAGCCGATGGCGAAATCTTGGAAATGCACCCCGACAAGATGTGGATAAGCGAAGAAGAGTATTTTAACATCATCAATCTTAAAACGGCACAACTCTTTTCGGGTTGTTGTCAAAGTGCTGCATTTTCGACCAAAAATACCAATTCGCAAATGGTGGCTTTACGGAAATTCGGCTACCATTTTGGGATTTGCTTCCAGTTGTGCGATGACTTGTTGGATTTTTCGGATAATGAGCAGTTGGGCAAGCCCACGATGATTGACTTGAAGGATAATAAACCCACTTTGGCGATTTTGAAAACCTACGAGCGTGCCACGGCTACGGAAAAGCAAGAAATCAAGCATTTGGTGGAACAATTATCGCAAGACAAAACGGCAGAGCAAGAAATCAAATCATTTATCGCACGCTATGACGGCATTGGTTATGTGCATCAATGTATGCAAAAGCATCAAGCGAGTGCATTGGAGTGTTTGAATGGCTTTGAGGATTGTCAGGCAAAAGAGTATCTGAAACAAATCCTTTCCTTTTCGGCACATCGGAATGTGTGAAATCACATTGTTTGATTGATAATAGCAAGTGCTTGTTCAATACGCTTCTGTAAAGTGTGGTTCGTCATTATTTCTTGATGAGCCTTTTGAACAGACGGATTATTTTGTAAAGCGTCTTTAATCAATTCAATCAGTTCGTCTGTGTTGTTGTACAGCCCAATCTCTCCATTTGGGAACAAATCGCGTACGTATGGCACATTATCACAAATTTGATAGGCACCCGAAGCGAGAATTTCAAAAAAACGCGGGTTCGCCCGATAATGTTCTTGCTCATCGTCGGCACCATGGATATTGAGGACAATTCGTGATTGATTGTACAGTAGATTAAGTTCTTGTGGCGTGGTATTATGGTTGGTGTAGATGTCTTTTCGTTCTCGTGTGAGCCATGCAAAAAAGTTTTTATACCATGGTTTATAAATCCCGTATATTTTGATTTTTAGGTTTGGAAAAGCACGAACGATTGTTTGCAAAATATGTATTCTTCTTGGTGAGTTCCAAATGTCTCCAGCAAAGGATATGTCGTATGTTTTTGGCATATTTTCAATGGGATAATACAAAGACGTTTCTGCTCCTTGAGGCAAAAAATATGCGTTGATATTGTATTTTTTATGCAATAATTCCACATCGCTTTTATCGTAGCAAAAAATGGTATCTGCTAAGGGCAAATTATGGAGTGCAAATTCAAATTTCCGTATATCATCATAGAGCCAAATCGCTACATAAGCCTTTTGTTTAAAGTGTTGAATTGCAGTCGGTAAGAGATAATCGCTATTGATAATAAAAACCAAATCGGGCTGCAGTTTATCAAATTCAGCGATAGCGTATTGAGAATTGCTTATGCGATTATTTGTTAAAACTTTTTCTTTCCAACTATGCTTTATTTTTGCGATTTTAAACCAAATTTTATTGGCAGTATTATAGGGGTGAATGGGTGCATCGTACTGAATAGTAGATGTTTGCAAACCAGTCTGTTCAAAACTCAGTGCAATACTATGCGTAAAATAACGGAAATTAGGACCAATAATCAGTACTTTTTTCATAAGGATTTAATGTTATTAGGTTTTTGAAAAGCCACGATACCAATGCTTATCTCGTACAGCAAATAAATGGGTAATGCCACGAGAAAGAGCGTGAAAGCGTCGCCTGTGGGGGTAATGATGGCAGACAAAATGAGTATAATCACGACTGCATATTTGCGTGTTTTCCGCATAAAAGTGGCTTCAAGTATGCCTAATTTTGCCAAAACGTAGCACAAAATTGGCAACTCAAAAATAATTCCCATCATCAAACTCAGCAGCAAAAGCGTGTCAATGTATGACTCCAATGTGATATAATTGGCCACCATATTTGCCACTTGGTACGTTCCCAAAAAACGAAAAATCAGCGGGAACAAAAAGAAATAATTCAATGCCACACCAACATAAAACAGCAAACAACCCACTATCAAAGCGGGATAAGTAACTTTTTTCTCGTTTTCGTACAAAGCGGGAGCCACAAACAGCATCAGTTGGTACACGATATACGGAAAAACCAGCACAAAACTCGCTACCAAAGCCACTCGAACGTGGATAATAAACTGCTGTGCCAAACCCGTATTGATAATCGGAATATCCACATCAGAGATGGGAGTGATGCCGAAATACTGTGCGATTTTGTTAAAAAACGTAAAAATTAAAGCATCGTTTTGTTGTGGGGAAAAAACAATCTCAAATAGTTGCTCTTTGCAGCAAAAAACAGCCACAAAAACGACAGCAAAAACAACCACACACCGCAACAGATATTTACGAAAAATGTCTATATGTTGCCAAAAAGATGTTGGTTCTTCGGGCATAATGGCTTATTGGGCTTCGTTTTTTGGTTTATTTTGCTCGTCTTCGTCGTCGAATTTGCCGTTCGTAGCATCTTTGAATTGTTTCACGCCTTTGCCAATTCCCTTCATCAAAGAGGGGAGTTTTGCCCCACCAAACAACAGCAAAATGATGAGTGCAATAACAATTATTTCGGTTGTACCAATAAAAAGAAATGTCATAATTTTATCTATTTTTCTGCGAAAATAGTGTTTTTTTACAAATTTTTCACGCAAATAAACATTCAAGGATTTTTTTTATTGTTTAGAGATATAAAATGTTGTATTTTTGTGCCATTAACTAAAAAATCCACATGCCATGAAAAAAATGTTATTTTGTTTGTTGCTTTTCCCGTTATGTGTGTTGGCACAAACAGTGAAATCTCCGAATGGAAAATACCAAGTTAATTTTCGTTTGGAAGAGACTCGTCCCGTTTACGAAGTATTGTATAATGGTCAGATTGTGATTAAACCATCGCATTTAGGACTCGAATTATTGAAGGGACAGAATAATAACTCCGTTGGTGAAAAAGATGAGAATAGTTTGATGGAGGGTTTTACGATTGCCAAGGTGGAAGAAGCCACTTTTGACGAAACGTGGGAGCCTGTTTGGGGTGAAGAGACGAAGATTCGCGAGCATTACAACGAGTTATGCGTTACGTTAAAGCAAGAGGCTTTGAATCGTTCGATTCGTATTCGTTTTCGGGTGTTTGACGAGGGTGTCGGCTTCCGTTACGAATTTCCGCAAGAGGGCTTGAATTATTTCTCTATCAAAGAGGAAAAAACCGAATTTGCTTTGACGGGCGATATGGAAGCAATTTGGATTCCAGGTGATTATGATTCGCAAGAATATGACTATACGACTTGCCGTTTGAGCGAGATTCGTGGCGTACAAGAGAAGGAAAGACCGTATAATGCTTCGCAATGCTTTTTCTCTACAACAGGACTACAGACGGCGTTGATTTTGCATACTGACAATAATTTATGGATACATATCCACGAAGCGGCGTTGGTAAATTATTCTTGTATGCACTTGGAATTAGACGATAAAAATTTCGTTTTAACTTCACATTTAACGCCTGATTCGCATGGTTCTAAAGGCAATTTGCACACACCTTGCGTCTCTCCGTGGCGTACGATTATCATCACGAATGATGCACGCGAGTTGCTTTCTTCACGCATCACGCTGAACTTGAACGAACCGTGTAAATTAGCCGAAACCGATTGGATTAAGCCGATAAAATATATGGGTGTTTGGTGGGAAATGATTACGGGCAAAAGTGCTTGGAGTTATACGAACGACTTGCCTTCGGTGGATTTGAATACGGTGGATTACACCAAAACTAAACCGCACGGTAAGCACGGAGCCACTACCGAAAACGTGAAAAAAGTGATAGATTTTGCGTCCAAATATGGCTTTGATGCTGTGCTTGTAGAGGGTTGGAATGTTGGTTGGGAAGATTGGTTTGGTAATGCGAAGGATTATGTGTTTGATTTTGTTACGCCGTACCCCGATTTTGATTTGCAAGGGATAACGGATTATGCTAAATCGCACAACATCCAAATGATTATGCATCACGAAACTTCGTCTTCTGTTCGCAACTACGAACGCCATTTAGATACGGCATACAAACACATGAATTGTTTCGGTTATCCTGCCGTGAAGTCGGGTTATGTGGGCGATATTCTGCCACTTGGCGAGCACCACTATTCGCAGTGGACGAATGACCATTATCTGTACGCAATCAAGGAGGCTGCTAAGCACAAAATTATGGTAAATGCACACGAGAGTGTTCGTCCTACGGGTATTTGTCGTACTTATCCGAACTGGATTGGCAACGAGGCAGCACGCGGAACGGAATTTCAAGCTTTTGGGGGTTCAAAAGAAAATCATACGACCATTTTGCCGTTTACCCGCTTGGTTGGTGGTCCGATGGACTATACACCTGGTATTTTTGAGATGGATATGAGTAAGTTGAATCCAGAAAATAAAACGAAAATCAAAGTTACGATTTGCAACCAACTTTCGCTGTATGTTACGATGTATTCGCCTTTGCAGATGGCTTGCGACTTGCCCGAACATTATGCCAAGTTTCCCGATGCGTTCAAGTTTATTGTTGATGTGCCCCTTGAATGGGAACAAACCAAGTATTTAGAAGCGTATCCTGGAAAATATTTGACGGTTGCACGCCAAGAAAAAGGCAAAAATAATTGGTACATTGGTAGCACAAATGGCGATGAGGCACGGGAAGTAAATCTGACGTTGGATTTTCTGACACCAGGCAAGCAATACAAAGCCGTTATCTACCAAGATGATGCCAAAACCAACCGCGAAACGAATCCACAAGCATACAAAATAGTTACGAAAACTGTCAATAACAAGACAAAATTGAAATGCAAAGTGGTTCCAACGGGTGGATTAGCGATCCAGATTTTGGAAATGTAAAACAGGTATTAGTGAGTCATAACTTATTATGGCTCACTGATTTATATATATTCTTATGTTGCGTTTAGACCATATCACAGTTGAGTTTTCGTCGGGCGTTTTGTACGATGATATTTCGTTTTTGGTGAATGATGCTGATAAGGTTGGTTTAGTGGGTCGTAATGGTGCGGGCAAAACCACGATGTTGCGTCTGATTGCAGGGGAGATTCAGCCCACGAGTGGCACGATTGTGAAGGATAAAGGGTTGAAAATCGGCTATCTGCCACAGGTGCTTTTGTTGGATAGCGAACGCTCGTTGCAAGACGAGGTGATGACGGTTGCACCCCAACGCACACAAGAAAATTTCACTGCCGATGATGCCCAGTTTGTGGCTTTGATGAGCCGTGTTTTGTTGGGTTTAGGCTTTACGAATGCGGATTTTGAACGTCCGTGTAGCGAGTTTTCGGGTGGTTGGCGAATGCGTATTGAATTGGCGAAAATCCTGCTAACCAAGCCCGATTTGTTGCTTTTGGACGAGCCGACTAACTTCTTGGACATTGAATCGATTGAGTGGCTGGAAGGGTTTTTGCAAAAAAGCAAGTGTGCCATTTTGTTGGTGTGCCACGATAAAGAGTTCTTGAATAACGTAACAAACCGCACGGTGGAGATAACTTTGGGCAGAATTTATGACTACGATGTGCCGTATTCCCAATACCTCACTTTGCGAGCCGAGCGACACGAACAACAGATCAGGGCTTACAACAACCAGCAGAAGAAAATTGCGGACACAGAGGCTTTTATAGAGCGTTTTCGGTATAAAGCAACCAAATCGGTGCAGGTGCAGTCGCGTATTAAAATGCTCAATAAATTAGAACGTTTGGAGGTGGATTTGGAGGATACTTCGCACCTGAATTTGCGTTTTCCACCAGCCCCACGAAGTGGTGATTTCCCCTTGATTATAGACGATTTGGCAGTGGGTTATCCCACCAAACCTGATGTTTTGATGGACGTGAATATTACGCTCAAACGGGGCGATAAGGTGGCTTTTGTGGGCAAAAATGGCGAAGGAAAATCAACGCTCGTGAAGTGCATTATGAATCAGTTGGAGTATACAGGGACGCTGAAAATCGGGCATAATGTCTCCATTGGCTATTTTGCTCAAAATCAAGCCTCGTTGTTGGACGAAAATTTGACGGTTTTTGATACGATAGATAGGGTTGCGGTTGGCGAAGCGAGCAAGAAGGTGCGGGATATTTTGGGGGCGTTTATGTTTGGTGGCGAAGCGTCTGACAAGTACGTTAAAGTGCTCAGTGGAGGCGAGCGAACGCGGTTGGCGATGATTAAATTGTTGCTTGAACCGTGCAACTTGCTGATATTGGATGAGCCGACTAATCACTTGGATATTCCGTCAAAAGAAGTGCTAAAAAAGGCGATTGCGGACTTTACGGGAACCGTGATTTGCGTGTCGCACGATAGGGATTTTTTGGATGGCATCGTAAGTAAAATTTATGAATTTGGAAGCGGACGCGTGCGGGAATATCTCGGTGGAATACACGATTTTTTGAAGCATAAAAATATCAAATCTTTTGCCGAATTAGAAAAGAAACCAATCGCTTCCTCAACCTCTACTAAACCGAGCAACGAAGCCGCAAAAAACGATTATCAGCAACAAAAAGCCCAGCAAGCCCAAGAACGCAAACGCAAAAAACAAATTGAGCAATTAGAACAGGAAATCGCGACCCTCGAAAACGAGCAAAAAACGTTAGAACAAAAACTCGCAACCACCGAAAATCAAACGCCCGAGAACCTGCAACAATACGCTCACATCCAACACGAGATTGAGAAAAAAATGTACGAGTGGGAAATCCTGAATCAATAGAGTCCATTTTTCTGGAATTTTAGAGAGCGTTTTTACAAAAATACAACCGATTTTCCGAATGATTGTAGTACCTAAATTTTGCCGCTAATTAAATAAAAAAACTCGCCACCATTTTCATGATAGCGAGCCTTTCTATATCCCATCCGAGATTATTCTGCCGTTGCCGTTTCGGCTGTTTCAGCCGTTTTTGGGGTTGGTTTCATAATGACGGTTATTTTGTTGTTTGCCTTCAAAATATCCTCTACGGCTTTGCGAACATCTTCTTTCGTTACAGCCTCCAACGCCTTTTGATAGCCAGCCAACAAGTCATAATTGTATTTCAACTGTTGCTCTTTTGCGTCAGCGTGGTAGTGGTTTTCGTGTAAGTTTTCTTTGTATTGTTTGATGAACAAATCTTTCGTTTTTTGCAAATCGTGTTCATTTGGACCCGTGATAGCCAAATCTTTCAACAACGAATCAATTTTTGCATTCAGATATTCGTATTTTTCGGGTGAAGTGTTATACATGATATACGTAATTTGGCATTTTTCAGGCATATCTTCTGTAAACATAAATTCTGAAAC
>JBGUYG010000056.1:0-43233 GCA_045118535.1 Paludibacteraceae bacterium | reverse complement strand
CTACAAATGATAATAATATCACACGCCAACAGCACATTTCCCATCGAAATATATCGATATTTACTTACCATCAAAGCAATCAAATCCGTGCCACCCGTGGAACCGTTATTGAGAAAAATCGTTCCTAACGCCATTCCTGCAAAAATACCACTTAAAATGACTGCCATAAACGGGTCGGTGATAAGCGGTTTGTCGGCAACGGGAATGAGCCAATACCAAAACGAAAGCACCAAAATGCCGTAAATACTTCGTACACACGCCTTCCAACCGATAATTTTTAACGCAATGGCGAGCAGTATCACATTTAAGATGATATTTGAAAGCCAAATCGGAACCAAACGGTTTGAAAAGAAGAAAATAATCGTACTCAGACCCGAAATACCACCACCGACCAAGTTATGCGGCACAATTATCTGGTTGAGAACCAACGCATACGGGAAGGTTGCGAGGGTAAAAATGAAGTATTCTTTGATAATCACAAAGAGGTGCATACGCTGGTAACTCGCCAATTTTTCCTTCAATTTAGATATGTTATCCATAGGTAATTTATTTTTCTAATTTACTGATTAAATTGCGGTCTCCCCAGCCATTATCTGCCCTGCAAACAGGCACCCAAAACTTGTTATTTGCCACCGATTCGATAGGATAATACGCTTTTTGACGCGAATAGGAATGCGACCACGTTTCTTCCATAATTTCGTACTCTGCGTGGGGTGCATTGACCAAAACATTATCCTTACTGTCGGCTTTGCCCGTTGCGATTTCCTCAATTTCTTGCCGAATCGTGAGCAAGGCATCAATGAAGTTATCCATCTCTTTTTTGCTTTCGCTCTCGGTGGGCTCAATCATCAACGTGCCATGAACGGGGAACGAAAGGGTCGGAGCGTGGTAACCATAATCCATCAAACGCTTGGCAATGTCCGCTTCGGTAACGCCAATGGCATGGAACTGTCGGCAATCCAAAATCAACTCATGCCCCACGCGTCCTTTAGCACCGCGATAAACCACTCCGTAGGCGTCTTTCAATTTTTCAGCCATGTAATTTGCGTTCAGAATGGCTGTAGCAGTCGCTTCTTTCAAACCTTCAAGTCCCATCATACGAATGTAGCCGTATGCCACCAAAGCCATGCCCACGTTGCCATTTTCGGTGGAACTAACACGATTCGCCGTGGCTGTTGGCATAAATCCTTTCAGATGGTCGGCACAACAAATCGCACCCGCACCAGGTCCGCCACCACCGTGAGGCGTTGCGAAGGTTTTATGCAGATTCAAGTGGCACACATCGGCACCGATAGCACGCGGGTTCGTATAGCCCACCAACGCATTCATATTGGCTCCGTCCAAGTACACTTCGCCACCGTAGGTATGGACGATTTGGCACATTTTCTTAATATCTTCCTCAAAAATGCCGTGTGTAGAAGGGTAGGTAATCATGCAACCAGCCAACGTTTCTCGGTATTCTTCGGCTTTGGTTTGCCACTCGTGCAAGTCGGTGTTGCCCTTCTCGTCACACGCAATAACGACTGGGATAAAGCCCGCTTGAACGCAACTTGCAGGGTTGGTTCCGTGAGCCGAAGCGGGAATGAGAATATGCACTCTTTGGAGGGGTTGTTGGTTGTTTTGTTGTGCTAAAAGGTACGCCCGAATCGTAACCAAACCCGCATATTCACCCGCTGCACCCGAGGTGGGTTGCAAACAACATGCATTCATACCTGTCAAGTAATTCAACGCCTCTTTCAACTCCTCAATAACGGCTTTCAGAGCCTTGTTTCCGCTTGCCAAAGGGTGGATGCGGAACAAATCGGTCGAACAGGTGGGAATCATCGTGGCACTCGGATTGAGTTTCATCGTGCAACTGCCGAGCGGTATCATGCTGTGAGTCAACGAAATATCTTTTCTTTCCAAACGTTTGATGTAGCGTAGCATTTCCGTTTCGGTGTGGTAGATTTTGAAGATATTTTGTTGCATATAGTCCACTTCTCGCACATTTTCGGGGTCAATCGCCCAAAGATTCTGTAAGTCGTGGTCGCTCACTTGGGAAGGCATATCGCCATGCAGGGATGCAAAAACGTTGATTAAATGCTGCATATTCTCTATGGTAGTGGTTTCGTCTATGCTGATGAGGATATTATTTTCTTTATCCACAAAAAAGGCGATATTTTCTTCGTTGGCACTCTGTTGGAGCTGTTTTACTTGGTCTTTGTTCAAATTAACAATTTTCAGTGTATCAAAAAAGACACTATTCACTTGCGTGTAGCCGTATGCCTGCAACGCTTCATTGAGATAAACGGCTTTGGATTGGATTCCTTCCGCAATTTGACGGATACCTTCTGCTCCGTGATAAACGCCGTACAAACCCGCCATAATCGCACACAGAGCCGCCGACGTACAGATATTGGAGGTTGCTTTTTCGCGTTTGATATGTTGTTCACGCATCTGCAAAGCCATACGATAGGCATCACGCCCGCATCTATCCTTGCTCAAACCAATAATCCTGCCCGGAATCTCACGCTTGTATTCCGCCCGCGTTGCCATATACCCGAGCGACAAACCGCCATACGCCATTGGTACCCCAAAACGTTGTGCCGAACCGCAAGCAATATCCGCATCAAGTGGCTTCAATAGAGCCAATGCAAGCAAATCCTCAATCGCCGTAACGAGCAAGCCGTTTGCGTGGCATTGGTCAATAAAATAACTATAATCTTCCACAACCCCATCGGCATTCGGAAATTGCACAACCGCCCCAAAGTACTCTTCTGACGGCTTAAAGGTGGTATAATCGCCAAAAACGAGTGTGATGTTTTGCCCCGAAGTGCGTGTTTTTAGTACCTTTTTGGTGGCTTCAAACACCGCATTATCCACGAAAACTTTGCACACATTATTTTTCACTTGCTCTTTGCTACGAAGGCGTTGCATCATTGTTACAGCCTCTGCCACAGCCGTTGCTTCGTCCAAAAGCGAGCAGTTAGCAAGAGGTAGATTCGTCAATTCGCTCACCATAGTTTGAAACACGAACAGTGCCTCCAAGCGTCCTTGACTAATCTCGGCTTGGTAGGGCGTGTAGGACGTGTACCAACTTGGGTTTTGAAACACATTACGCAGAATCACGGCTGGCGTACAAGTGCCGTAATAACCTTGCCCAATCAAGTAGCGAACGGGGTCTAATTGCTTGAAACAATCCGATATTTTTTCCAAAAACGCATACTCTGCAATCGGCTGCTCAAAGGAACACGAATCGTTGGCTTTCAAACGGATATTTTGAGGGATAACCTCGTCCAGTAACGCCTCCAAAGAAGGTACGCCCAAGCATTGGAGCATTTGTTCTTTATCTGCACTCGTCAAACCTATATGACGGTCTTTTAGGTTGTGTATATTCATAGTATTTAGATTTATTTTCGTTAAAAACAGCACAAAGATACGATTTATCTACAAAAAACAGCGAAGATATTTTTATTGTAATATTGTAGGGTCAAATTTTGTTTTGTGGGCTGAAAGACTTGGTTATTTTTGAAAAAAAATCGATACGCAGAGCAGTATTTTAGCAGAATTTATTCAAATAATTCGGTTTTTTGGCTACGAAAGAATGTGATTTTTTATCGGTTGGGTTCAAAAACACTAAAAAAGTGTTTATTTTGCCTCAATAACCAAGCGTAACGGACGATTTTTATCTTCTACCTCGTACATTTGCAACACGGGATCATCGGGTTTATTTCTAATTAAACGTTTAGTTAAGCGAGAACTTGCTAATGCTGTCCATTTAGTGACTCTATCTATCCTTTTACGTTTACGTTGAATCTGTCGGATTGTTTTTGGACGTCTTTGCTTTTTATCAGGCTGAAAAGGTTCTATCAGGTCGTTTCGTTCGGCAGTTACGATTTGTTCGGCAGAAGCAACCAACATCACTTCTTTTGCAATTTGGCTACACGTTTCTGCAAAATGCACACGGTCTGTATGGCTCATTCCTACTGCTATGTTTCGTATTTTTTGAGGTGGTTCGGTTTGCATTATTTTGTACCATAAAAGCCATTCCACTTCCTCTGAAATATAGTAAGGCTTTTCAGCAGGCACATACAAGAAGCGTATTTTCTTACCTTTTAAGCGGACGGAGCGAATCAGTGGCGGTTCTTCTGGAATAACTTGCATCATCGGTTCATCAGGGAGCGTCAAAGCCACACGTAAACCTACATACCCCACTGATGTCTCTGGCAAGTACCAACGTCGCATCGATAAATGACTATTAGCGATACACTCATCATAGGAACTACCTCTCACGATTCGAAAACTGCCCGTATCGGGTCCGCAAGGATTGGGCTTGGTACTCAAATTGTACGTTCCGTACCGATCTTGGCACCATTCGGACACGTTACCCGTCATATCGTACAAGCCTAACTCGTTGGGTCGTTTTTTTGCCACAGCATGTGTCCAGTTACCCGAACAAGGATACGTCCAACCGACACTATCTGCTATGTCGCTACCCGCAAACCGATAAGATTTGCTTTTAGCACCACCTCGTGCCGCATACTCCCATTCCGCTTCTGTCGGCAGACGAAACGGCAACCCCGTGATACTGTCCAAACGGCGTACAAACTCCTGACAATCGTACCACGAAATATATGAAATAGGGTTGTAAGGATAACCTCTCGGAATGATTGCATCATGTTCGGGCATAACAGCACGCCACAGAGCATTTGTAACTTCGGTGGTGGCGATATAATAAGGTGCAAGCAAGACAAAATGTGCGGGTTTGTTGGTGTAAATGTCGTTATCTATTTGCTCAGGTGTTGCACCCATCATGAACCCTCCTCCTTCAACACGTTGCATCTTAAAATGAATCCCATGTATATTAAAATCAAGCCGTTGTAGTGAATCGGGCACCACATTTTTGTGCTTTCTTGCCCCCAGAGGTAGCAGCGTAATCCACACCGCTCCAAACAATATCCATAATTTACGAAACACAATAAACATAAGACAAATACCGTGCAAAAAGTTTGAAAAAATCTTGTCTAAAAGTTGGAATAATTTTGCATATATTTTTTTATTATTATTTTTGTGATTGAAAAAAATACTCAACTTATGTTACAAATTGGAGACAAAATGCCCGCATTTTCGGCAGTGGACGAAACGGGGAAGCAGGTTAAGAACCACGACTTGCTCGGCAAAAAAACGGTCATCTATTTTTACCCCAAAGACTCAACACCGGGTTGCACCGCTGAGGCGTGTAACATTCGCGATAACTACCACGCTTTCCTTGCACAAGGTTATCAGGTTTTTGGCGTGAGCAAAGATTCGCAGGCGTCGCACATTAAGTTCAAAGAAAAATACGATTTGCCCTTCCCTCTGTTGAGTGACCCGACAACCGAGATGTTGCAAGCGTTTGGGGCGTGGGGCGAAAAGAAAAACTATGGCAAAACGACTATGGGAACGCTTCGTAAGACGTTTGTTTTCAACGAGCAAGGCGTTTTGGAGCGTATCATTGAAAAAGTGGATACAAAAAATCATTCTGCACAAATCTTGTAAACTATGCTTACAATCCAACACAAAGAAACGGCTAATAACGGCGTTTTTGAGGCTTGGCAAGGCGAGACGCAAGTGGGCAAAATGACCTACCAGCGTCCACAACCTGAGCAAATGATGATTGACCATACACTCGTCTTTGAGGGCTTTGAAGGGCAAGGTATCGCTCGCCAACTCGTCCTCGCAGCCGTGGCTTTTGCCCGTGCCAATGGTCGCAAAATTGTCCCTATTTGTTCGTATGCCCGTGCTTTCCTCACTCGCACGGAGGAGTATAACGATGTGATAAACTAAAATTTGACGATATGAAATACGCAAAAATTTTCTTTCAGTGCCTGCTTGGACTCTTTATGACGTATGCAGGAATTGCTCACCTCACGTTTTCGCGTGCGGAATTTGTGGCACAAGTGCCGATGTGGTTGCGGTTTTCGCCCGAATTTACCGATTTTGTGGTGCTCGCTTCGGGCGTGGTGGAGGTGTTGCTCGGGTTGGGTATGTTGTGCCTGTGGAAACGCGGTCGTGCGTGGGTTGGTATAATCCTTGCATTGTTCTATGTCGCTGTTTTTCCTGGCAATATCAACCAATATGTGTATCACATTGATGCGTTTGGTCTCACCACCGATACGGCACGTCTGATTCGGCTCTTTTTCCAACCTGTGTTGATTTTTCTTGCTATTTGGAGTACGAATGCTTGGGAGACAATGAAAAACTGCCGTTGTTGCAAAAAGAAGTAAAAACTTTACTTGTTGAGATTCAATCAATTAAATCATGAAAATTTACCGAGCAAATATCATTTATGCCCCCACTTCGGATAAGTTGGAAATGGTGCCACACGGCTATATTATTGTGAACGAAAAAGGTCTTGTGGAGAGCATTTGCACCGAGTTGCCCAAAGAAATTGATTGGCGACAGGTGATGGATTTTGGCGATAAAATGCTCATTCCTGCTTTCAACGACCTGCACGTTCACGCTCCACAGTACCGTAATCTTGGCTTGGCACTCGACCTTGAACTGTTACCTTGGCTCAATACCTACACGTTTGTGGAGGAAGAAAAATATGCCGATGTCGCTTATGCACAGCGGATTTATCGGCGATTTGTGCATGAGTTGTGGATGCAAGGGACGATGCGAAGTGCCGTTTTTGGTACGATACACCCCGAATCAACGCGTATTTTGGCTGACTTGTTTGTGCAAGCAGGAATGGGAGCGTATGTGGGTCTGGTGGCGATGAACCGCAATAGTCCCGAAAATCTGTGCAATACTACAGAGGAGGTGCTTGCGGGTATGGAGATGATACGCACGCATTTGGAACAACATGGCAATAATGACTTGGTCAAGCTGATTGTTACGCCCCGTTTCATTCCCTCGTGTACGCCCGATATGTTGACGGCTCTCGGCGAATATGCCCAGAAACACAACCTTCCTGTGCAGTCGCACCTGAGTGAGAACCGTTCGGAGATAGAGTGGGTGGCAGAACTCGAACCTCAATCCACCTGCTACGGCGACGCTTACAATCGCTACGGACTGTTCGGTCAAACCCCGACCCTGATGGCACATTGCTGTTACAGCCACGACGAAGAACTGGAACTCATCAAACGCAATGGCGTGTACGTGGTGCATTGTCCGATGTCCAACAGCAACCTTTCGAGTGGCATCGCTCCCATCCGTACGTTCTTGGAGCGAGGTATTAAAGTGGCTTTGGGAACCGATGTCTCTGCTGGGCACAACCTGTCTATGTTGCGGGCGATGCAGTATGCGATTCAGGTGAGTAAATTACGGTATGCAGAGTCGTGTGGGCAGACGCGTTTCCTCAATTTGAGCGAAGTGTTGTACCTTGCGACCAAAGCGGGTGGCTCGTTTTTTGGCAAGGTCGGCAGTTTTGAAAAAGGGTATGAGTTTGATGCCCTCGTGATAGACGATAGTTATCTCAACTATGATAATTACACGCTTGAACAACGCCTCGAACGCTACATCTACCTCGGTGATGACCGCGATATTAGACGGCGTTTTTGTCGTGGAGTAGAACTGACCGAGCCGATGATGTAGTTTTTAAAAGTAACTGCCTTAGCAATAAAAAATGCGAACTTGGATTGTTGAAGATACCCAAAAATAATTCGCTGAATCCTCCAACTTTGTAACTTGGAGGATTATTTTTTATTGAATGAGAAACGGCGAAAAACTTGCCTTTTAACCCACAAAAAATCAAATAATCAAATTTTTATTTTTTTATATCAAATTTTATTGTAACTTCGCAAGGATTTTCGGGTGTTTAGCTCAGTTGGTTTAGAGCATCTGCCTTACAAGCAGAGGGTCTGCGGTTCGAATCCGTAAACACCCACACAAATGCAGAATACAAGGGTGCCCGAAGTTGGGCTGAGAGAATACCTTTTGAACCTGCACAGGTAATGCTGTATAGGGAGTATGAAAAAGAATTTTTTAGTAAGGTATTGTATCGTTGCAATATCTTTTTTTTGTTTTAAGGGGGCAATCGGTTGGGCGAACGACACGCTGACCGTTTCGTATGAACCACTCGATGAAATAGTGGTCTCTGTGCCACGCGTGCAACAAACCACCACCAATCACCAAGTATTGCAAAATGAGCAAATCAACCAACAAAACACGGGACAAAACCTTCCGTATCTGCTCTCGTCGGTGCCAAGTTTGCAGGTAACGAGCGACGATGGGTTGGGAGTGGGGTACACCTATTTTCGGTTGCGTGGAACCGACCATACCCGCATCAATATGACCATAAATAATGTGCCGCTCAACGATTCGGAGAGTCAGACGGTGTTTTGGGTGAATATGGCAGATATTGCGACTTTTTTGACGAGTATTGATGTGCAACGAGGTGTGGGTACTTCAACCAACGGGGTAGCGGCTTTTGGGGGGAGTATTAATATGGAAACCCACGAGCAACCTACCGACAAAAATGAGGTGGTTTTGTGCTTCAATGGGGGAATGTACAACACGTTTCGCGAACAAATCAGTGGCGTTTTTTCGCTTTCGGAGGCGTGGAAACTCAAAGCCAACTTCAGCAAAGTGAACTCAGACGGCTTTGTTTATCGCACCAATTCAGACCTCTATTCGTATTATGCCGACCTGGGTTACTACACGAAGAAGACGCAGGTGGTGTGGCGATTTTTTGGTGGGAAGGAAAAGACAGGCATGGGTTGGGACGGTGTGAGTTATGATGTGGCATACGGCAAGAATGGTGCAGATAGACGGTATAACTCGGCTGGAGAGTATGTTTTTGAGGGCAAGACGCATTACTACCCCAATAGCGATAACTATGCCCAACAACACGCACAAATGCACGTTTTACACCGCATAAATCCACAATGGAATATAGATTTTACGGCTCATTACACGCACGGTGGTGGCTACTACGAACAGTTGAAAAACAAGCCTTTTACTTACTTTGGACTCCCGACTTACACCAACGAAGCGGGCGAAGAAGTTACGGCAACCGATGCGATTTATCGGCAAGCCCTCAACAATCATTTTGCGGGATTCGTTTTTTCGACACAATATATTTCGGATAAGTTGCAGATTCAAGCAGGAGCAGCCGCTAATGACTATCTCGGTTGGCATTATGGCACGATTCTGTCGGTGCGAGATGCGGCGTATCCGATGGCTTTGCAACCTCAGCAGGAGTACTATCGGAGCCGAAGCAACAAGGCCGATGCGAATATGTACGTGAAGATGAAAGGTCTGCTTATCCATCGTAACCGAGAGCAACTTTCGTGGTATGCGGATGTGCAATATCGGTATATTTTCTACAAAATGTGGGGCATCAATTCGATTACCTTGCAGGATTTGCCGATTAGCAAGCACTATCATTTTTTCAACCCCAAGGTCGGACTTTCATACCAAAATCATAATCATTTGGTGTACGGCTCGTTTGCAGTGGCGAATCGTGAGCCCTCTCGCACAAATTTTACGGAAAATGTGCTGTGGAACGAGTCGCAAAAGACCTATTCGGGCAAGATGCCAACGCACGAGCAGTTATTTGATTACGAAGTGGGGTACAATTACAGTCATTCGCGTTTCCATTTCGGGACTAATTTGTATGCGATGGATTATCGTAATCAGTTGGTTTTAACGGGCAAGATTGGCGACACGGGCAATCAACTCACCACGAACGTTAAAAAATCGTATCGAATTGGCGTAGAACTCACGGCTGGTGTGCGTATCACGGATTGGTTGCAGTGGGAAGCGAACTGCGTTTTGAGTCGCAATAAAATCAAAAATCATACGGAAACCATCACGCTCTACGACCATTCCTACAACTTTTTAGGAACGCAAGACCTTTTCTTCAAACGGGCTACCATCGCCTTTTCGCCCACGATAACAGCGATGTCAAACATCAACTTCCACTTTAAGCATTTTGATGGCTCGGTGCAAACCCATTTTGTGAGCAAACAATACCTTGACAACACCCAAAACGAGTCGGCGATTTTGCACCCGTACACCACCACCAACCTCAATCTGCAGTACCAAATTCCGCTCAAAACACGCCAACCCAACCTCACTTTGCGTTGCCAAATCAATAACATTTTCAACGCCTACTATGCGAGCAATGGTGGCAACGATGGTTCTTGTTTTGACGATGGAAAAGCGTGCTGGCCGTGGTTTTACGCCCAAAGTGGCATCAATGTTCATGCGGGCTTCATCATCAAATGGTAAACGACTTTTTTACCAAAAAAATCAAATATTGCTCAAAAAAATGTTGCTTTTAAAGTTAAATGATTTAACTTTGCGATAATGTTAAAATTAGAATTTATTTAAGAGTATAATTATGTTTGTTTTTAGTATCATTGTAATCCTTATTGCAGCCGTTTTGTTAGTGCTGATTGTGTTGGTTCAAAACTCTAAAGGTGGTGGTTTAGCATCGGGTTTTGCCAGTGGAAACCAAGTGATGGGTGCTCCCAAGACTGCCGATTTTTTGGAAAAAGCAACGTGGTCATTGGCGGCTGTAATCGTCATTTTTAGTATCATTTCAGTGGGCGTTCACCAGCACCAAAAACATCAGGAAAGCGAAACGGGTTCGGCTATTTCTGGCCAAGTGCAACAAGCGATGGAAGATTTGCAACAATCCAGCACCCTGCCTGCTTTTGGTGAAAGTGAAGAACAAGAGGAAGAATAATCTATGGCAGAAACGAAAATAGAGAGTGCCATTGAACGTATTCCGTATGATATTCATACCGTTTTTTGTGTGCTTTCTCATTTGAAGATTCTTGAAAAAATCAAGGAACAGTTGCCTGCTGAGCAGACGCAAAAAATGGAGGAAAAAATCCAAGAATTGGAGTTTGGAGAGGATTTTATTCGGGTTAAAGTGGACGGTTTAGGGCAGAAAATTTGCATGCGTATTGTGGACCAAGAGGAAGATAAAACGCTTAAATTTGGCTTCGAAAACCTGCCGTTGGATATGAATTTTTGGATTCAATTCAAAGAGGTAGCCCCACAACAGACGGCGATCAAACTGACCTTGAAAGTGGATATGCCGTTTATGTTTAAGATGATGTTGCCCGACAAAAAACTGCAAGAAGGCACGGATCAAGCGGCTAAAATGTTAGCTCAACTGCCATATACAAATTTGTTACAATGGGTTTAAAATTGAAATTAGGTGAATAAGAAGAAAAAAAATAGCACACATCGCCAATCTCGTTTCCCGCGTATTCATCGCGAAGGACGCAATATAATAGTGGGGTTGGTTTTAATCATTTTCATCGTCAATGTTATTGTTTATTACCTTTATACGGGATTGCATTGGATTTTTGCGGCTTCGCTGATTGTTAGTGCGGTTCTGTTGGTGTTTGTCTCCTATTTTTTCCGCAATCCGATACGTGTGTTGGAGATTGATGACCCCGATTTTTTGATTGCACCTGCTGACGGGCGTGTGGTGGTGATTGAACCCACTTTTGAAGAGGATTATCTCAAAAAACAATGCCTGCAAGTGAGCATTTTTATGTCGCCTTTTAACGTACACGCCAACTGGTATCCTATCGAGGGCGAAGTGTTGGTGAGTGAGCATCAAAAAGGGTCGCACAAAGCGGCGTGGTTACCCAAGTCATCGCGGGAAAATGAGCGTAGTTTGGTGGTTATCAAAACCGAGAGTGGCATCGAAGTGATGGTGCGTCAGATTGCGGGTGCGATGGCTCGTCGTATCGTTACCTACGCACAAGTTGGTAGTCATGCTCACCGTAACGAGCATTTGGGCTTTATCAAGTTCGGTTCGCGGGTGGATATGTATTTGCCGTTGGATGCTGATATTTTTGTTGCGATGGGCGAGAGTGTGATTGGCAATGAAACCATAATTGCAAAGTTGAAAACAGCCGATGGGCATTCAAAATAGTGAATTATGAACAAGTTTGAAGAATTATTTAATCATTATCCTTTCCCGTTTGAGGAATCGCAAGTGAGTGCGAATGCGAAAACCATCATAGATGCACATTTTGCGGAAAATGATAATGTTGAGGTGTATAAACAGTGCTTGCACCAGATTGATTTGACGACTCTCAACGGCGATGATACGGTGGAAAAAGTGCGTAATATGGCACTGAATGTGAACCATTTAGCAGGTCATATTGCGAACGTGCCGAACGTGGCTGCGATATGTGTTTATCCCGCTCTGGTAGAGGTTGTAAAGGCTAATTTGAAGGAACCAATCGGCATTGCTTCGGTTGCGGCTGGTTTTCCGGCTTCGCAGACGTTCTTGGAGGTTAAAATTGCCGAAGTGGCGTTGGCAGTGCGGAGTGGAGCGACCGAGATTGACGTGGTTATTTCGATTGGGAAATTCTTGGAAGGCAACTATCAAGAGGTGTATGACGAGTTATGTGAGATAAAAACGGCGTGTCGCGATGCACATCTCAAAGTGATTTTGGAAACGGGTGCGTTGCAGACCTACGAAAATATCTACAAAGCCTCTATTTTAGCGATGCAAGCGGGGGCAGATTTCATCAAAACGTCCACAGGCAAGATTGCGGTGAATGCTACGCCCGAAGCCACCCTCGTGATGTGCCAAGCCATCAAAGACTGGTACAAACAAACCAACATCAAAGTGGGTTATAAGGCTGCAGGTGGGGTTGCAACAACGCAAGAAGCCGTGCAACATTACACGATTGTAAAGGAAGTTTTGGGCAAGGAATGGCTCAATAATCAGTCGTTCCGCTTTGGAGCGAGCCGTTTGGCAAATAATCTGCTGACTTCCATTTATGGCAAAGAAGTGAAGTATTTTTAAATTCACGTTTGTGTATTGATTAAGCATACGGATTGACCATGATTCGTATGCTTTTTTATTGTAGGAAAAAAGGGAAGGATTTTCGCATTTCCTGCCATGCTCGTTTGCGATATTGCGGTGTGCGAAAATAGGCTCGTAAGTTAACCATCCGAAAGCGATGTAATGCCCGCAACAAATCCTCGTTGGGAAAGTGTTTTTCCAATATCTCGGTATGAAAGACGGCATGTTGCTCGGGTGCGTGGAGTTGTTTGGAAACCTGCTGAGCATTGCTATCTTGGTCATAATACGCCAACGAACAATCTAAATACGCCACTTTATACAGCAAAGCCACTTGGGCATAGAGCAAAAAATCCGCACACATCGTCAGCCGTTCATCAAACCCTCCCAACGCCAAATAGACTTCGCGTTTGACCAGCACACAATCGTTGCAAATGGGTGTCCCATCTCCTTCGGCATAACTGCGTAAATAGTTGATATATCCACATTGGAAGCCGTTGATTTTCTCCTTTTCTCCTAACCACGCAAGGTTCCGCACCCGCTCCAAAAATCGCCCTTCGTCCACTACCTTATACTTGCAACTATACAGAGCCGCTTCGGAGAACAAAGTCGGCATTTGCAGCATATTGAGCAAGTAATCGGGGTGCCAATAGTCGTCCGCATCTAAAAACGTAACCCAATCGCCTTTTGCCTGCTCCACGCCTCGGTTTCGTGCCACGCTCTCACCCTGATGAGCCAAACGCAAATATTGAACCGTGAGTTGCTCGGGTGGGTTCAACGACTCAACTACCTCCAAAGACCCGTCTTCCGAGCCGTCATCCACCAACCATAAATCAAACGTGTTCCCACTTGGCATGGTGAAAACACGCTGTGAAAAGATGCTCTGCACACATCGCCGCAACGTATGGCGAGCATTATAAAAAGGCACAATAATCGAAATGTGCATCAGAACACACCCGTTTTATCTGCGTAACCTCGCTCCTTCGTAGTTCTCGTATCGGTCGCCACGGGGGGCTCTACGGTTACGATTGGGGCGGTTGGGTCGTGTGTTGGAAGGTCTCCGTTCGCTTTGTTCCGGCTCCACATAACCCTCTGGTTTTTCCTTCAAAGCCTTTGCACTCAGACGGAACTTGCCCGTTCGGGGGTCTAATTCAATGAGTTTGATGTTAATTTTATCATTTTCTTTCAAACCCGTCTCTTCCATCGTTTTGAAGTGCTTCCAATCAATCTCGGAGATATGCAACAGGCCTTCCTTGCCCGGCAAAAACTCAACAAAACAGCCGTAAGGTACGATGCTTTTCACGGTTGCTTCGTACACCTCGCCTACCTCTGGAACGGCTACAATGGCTTTGATACGTGCGATAGCGGCTTCTATGCCTTCTGCGTTGCTCGAAGCAATTTCCACTACACCCCACTCATCGCTCTCTTCAATGCTAATAATTGTGTCGGTGTCGGATTGGATACCTTGAATAATCTTACCCGCAGGACCAATAATCGCACCGATGAACTCTTTGGGCACGTCGATAGTAACCAAGCGAGGAGCATGTGGTTTGAGGTCTGGACGCGGTTCGGGAAGGGTCTCGCAAATCTTGTCCAAGATATACATGCGGGCTTGGTGGGCTTGTGCAAGGGCATTTTCCAAAATCTCGTAACTCAAACCGTCCACCTTGATGTCCATTTGGCAAGCCGTTAAGCCGTCTCGTGTTCCAGTCGTCTTGAAATCCATGTCGCCCAAGTGGTCTTCGTCACCCAAAATATCGCTCAAAATAGCGTAGTTTTTACCTTTATTTTCCGAAATTAACCCCATTGCGATACCGCTCACAGGTTTTTTGATAGGCACACCAGCGTCCATCAACGCCAAACAACCTGCACAAACGGTCGCCATACTACTCGAACCGTTACTTTCCAAAATATCGCTCACAATACGAATGGAGTAGGGGAACTCTTCGGGAACCATGTTCTTCAACGCCCTGCAAGCCAAGTTTCCGTGTCCAATCTCGCGTCTGCCTACACCACGCTGTGGGCGAGCCTCACCTGTTGAGAAGGGAGGAAAATTGTAGTGTAGCAAGAACTTATCGGTGCCTTGTACGATGGCTTCGTCAATGAGTTTTTCGTCTTTTTTCGTGCCGAGCGTAACGGTCGAAAGCGATTGGGTCTCGCCACGCGTAAAAATACTACTTCCGTGAGGACCTGGCAACGGACTCACTTCGCACCAAATAGGGCGAATATCGGTCGTTTTTCTGCCATCAAGACGTTTGCCTTCGTCCAACACAGCACGTCGCATTGCCTCTTTTTCCACATCGTGGTAATAGCGATCAATCATGCCGTTGGCTTCGTCCAAATCCACTTCGGCACCCGATGCTTCCACCTCGCTTTTATAATGTTCTTTGAAATCCTCGCAAATCTGCTTGAAACATTCTTCGCGGTGGTGTTTGTCGGTGTCGGCAGAAGTGGCTTGTTCGTATGCTCGCTGGTAGCAGAAGTCGTGTACTTTTTGCTTCAACTCTTCGTCATTAACCTCGTGGCAGTACTCTCGTTTGACGGTTTTGCCAAAAGCCTCCATCATCTCCAACTGCACTTGGCATTGAGGTTTGATGGCTTCGTGAGCCACCTTAATCGCCTCCAGCATATCGGCTTCGCTCACCTCTTTCATCTCACCCTCGACCATCATGATATTGTCTAATGTTGCGGCTACCACCAACTCAATGTCGGCTTCATCGCACTGGTCAAAGGAAGGATTGATAACAAACTCGCCATTCACGCGTGCCACTCGCACCTCGCTAATCGGTCCCTCAAAAGGAATATCCGAACACATCAGAGCCGCACTGGCAGCCAAACCTGCTATCCCGTCTGGCATATCCACACCGTCAGCCGAATACATCGTAACATTCACGAACGTATCAGCGTGATAATTGGCTGGGAATAAAGGTCTCAAAGCCCTGTCAATCAATCGTGCGATTAAAATTTCATAATCGCTTGCCCGACCTTCGCGGCGTGTAAAACCACCCGGAAAACGTCCAAAAGCGGAAAACTTTTCCTTGTATTCTACCGTCAGCGGCATAAAATCTGTTCCTGGAACCGCTTCTTTGGCAGAACAAACTGTCGCCAAGAGCATCGTGTCGCCTAATCGCACCATCACCGCTCCATCGGCTTGCTTGGCTAATCTACCCGTCTCAAGCGTAATCACTCGACCATCGGGCAGAGATACTTGTTTTGTAATAACATTCATTACGTTTTACATTAAAGGGAAGTAACGTAAAACGCAATAATTCAACTTCAAAAACGCTCACGTTATAACCCATTTGGTTAATAAAAAATCTTAAAACTCTATAATCGGGGGCGAAGATAATATATTTTTGTGAAAAACCGATAGGATTTATGAAAAATTTTTGCAGGAAAATGCGTCGATTTTTTGGAATTTATTATTTTTTTGATTAACTTCGCCCGAAATGTGGAATTTTTAAAATTAGTGATATATGAAGTTTGATATTTCGAGTTCAAAATTGTTTGCTCAATTGCAGATGGTGTCCAGCATCATTGCACAAAAAAATACGATCAGTATTTTGGAAAATGTTATCTTTATGGTGAAAGGTAGTACGCTTACCCTCAAAGCCGCCGATTCCGAGACGATGATTCAAACCTCGTTGGAGGTGGAAAACGTAGCAGGAGGCGACATCGAAGTAGGGTTTGATGCCAAAATGCTCTTGGGAGTGATTGGGAACTTGCCCGAACAACCTATTACTTTTGAAATTGAGCAAGAGGAAGAAGCATATAAACTGACGATTCGTACGCAAAGTGGCGTCTATTCTTTTGTGGGAGTGAGTGCAGAGAACTTTTTGCCCTACACGCTGGAAGGTGATACAACTTCATTCTCGTTGCCTACCAATATGCTCTTAGATGCTATTAACCAGACCAGTTTTGCCACCGGAACCGACCCCATCCGACCCATCATGATGGGACTTTGCTTCGATATGAAAGAGGACGGCTTGACGGTAGTGGCTACGGACGCACACCGATTGGCAAAATATACCAACAAGAGCATTAAAAGCAAAACCCCTCTCTTGTTCGTTTTACCCAAAAAACCCGCTATGTTGCTCAAACAATTGGTCGGAAAATATGACGGCGACATCTCCCTCTCCAAAGACGATAAACGCGTTAAAATGGAGTTCGATAACGTGGTGTTGGTAACTCGAATGATTGAAGGACAATATCCCAACTATTCTGCCGTGATTCCTGCTGAACATACCACCAAAATAACGATTGATAAACAAGCGTTTGTGAATGTTTGTAAACGTGTTTCGGTGTTTGGAATGCAAATCAAATTCTCCATCAGCGGCAATGAAATCTTGGTTACCACCCAAGACTTTGATTACGCCAATCGCGGCGAAGAAAAAATCGCTTGCCAACATGAAGGACAAGATATTACAATCAGTTTCAAAGCCAATCTGTTGGTGGAAATGCTGAACATCATCCCCTCCGATGAAGTGGTGATGACCATGACCGATGCCAACCACGCAGGTTTGATATTGCCGAGCGAGAATGCCGAAAACGAAGACCTATTGATGCTCTTGATGCCGATGTACAACAACGATTAAGCGAGTATGTCGAAAACACTTGTATTAAAGCAGCCGCTCGTTTTCTTTGACTTGGAAACGACGGGCTTGGACATAGCCAACGACCGCATAGTCGAGTTGAGTTATCTCAAACTATTCCCAGACGGCTCTTCCGAGAACAAGACTCTCCGACTGAACCCTCTCCGACCCATGAGCGACGAGGCCTACGAGGTGCATCATATATCCAATGAAGACGTGCAGGACTGCCCGACCTTCAAAGATGTGGCAGAAGAGTTGTACGCCGTGTTTGTGGATGCCGACTTGGCGGGCTATAACTCCTCGCTCTTTGATATTCCGTTGCTGGCAGAAGAGTTCTTGCGGGCAGGCATTAAGATAGATATTTTGGGCAAAAATAAGATAGATGTCTTTACCATCTTCCAGCAACACGAACCCCGCAACCTCACGGCCGCTTATCGTTTTTATTGCAATAAGGACCTGACCGAAGCACACTCGGCCAATGCCGATATTTTGGCGACCTACGAGGTGTTTAAGGAGCAGTTGCAACGGTATGACTTACCCTTGAATGTGGAAGACCTGAGCCAGGCTGTAGCAAGCGAGAGACGTTTTGCCGACTTGGCGGGCAGGATTGCCTACGACAAAGAAGGGAAGGAGATTTTCAATTTTGGGAAGTATAAAGGGCAACGTGTGGCGGACGTTTTCAAACGCGATAGTAGCTATTATGGCTGGTTGCAAGATGCTGATTTTCCGCAACTGACCAAGAATGTGTTTTTGCGAATCTTTTTAGACTTGAAGAAAAATGGATAAACATACTCGTATAGTGGTTTTCACGGGGGCAGGTGTCTCTGCCGAGAGTGGTTTGGGTACTTTTCGTGGCTCAGACGGGCTATGGGATAAGTACCGCATCGAGGACGTGTGTACGCACGAGGCTTGGCTGCGTAACCCGCAGTTATGTGTGGATTTTTACAACATCAGACGCAAAGAAGCCTTGGCAGCCCAACCCAACGAGGCACACAAAGCCATTGCCGAACTGCAACAAGCCTTCCCAAACACCCAAATCATTACGCAGAACATTGACGACTTGCACGAGCGGGCTGGGGCACAAAACGTGGTGCATCTGCATGGCGAACTGACCAAACTGCGTTCCGAGAACGATGACTTGGCGACCGTGCCACTCAAAGGGTGGGAGCAACACTATGGCGACCGTCACCCCGATGGCAGTCTATTGCGACCGTATGTCGTCTTTTTTGGCGAGGCGGTGCCGTATTTTTCGGTGGCGTGCGAGATAGCAGCCAAAGCGGAACTGTTTATTGTGGTGGGGACGTCTTTGAATGTCTATCCAGCGGCTTCACTCTTGCAGTATGTGCCGAAGAACGTGCCAACTTATCTCATTGACCCTGCCGAGGTGAGTATTCATCTTACCGACCATATCAAACACATCCAACAACCCGCTACCAAAGGCGTGCGAGAGTTAGTGGATGCGTTGAAAAAATCGCTATAAATTTGCTGAATAAGTTTCCTACAAAACAATAGCAACCATTAAGGATTTGTGTCTCCTCCTTGTTATTGGTTGGTGGTTCTTGTCCACTCTTTTTTGGGAGTTTCTGTATAGGTAACTTTGATTATTTTGGAAATATACGGTTCAGTGTTGTCGTTGTCACAATCTTCTTTGTATTCAAATTCCATATTATCTACTATATCATCGCCGTCTTCCTTACCTTCAATTGTCAATTTGTCTTTATCTATAGATAGTTTATTTGCGATATACTTTTTCACGCCGCCAATCGTTTTATCCTCCGTAAGTAAAGTGGGGCATAAAGCGACAGAGATGACTTCTGGCTCAAAGTATATGCCGATGTCAATGGTATATAACTGATAGATTTTTTTCACTTTGCCAAAATATAAATCATCCAAAGCAAAATCATTGCCTTCTCCTGCTGTTTGAGAATTTATTAAATACAATTGAGTTATGCTTCTATTACTCATCTTCTTGATTGCAAAAATCTGTTGCCATGTACATTGATTGCCTGTTTTTACTTCCGTTATATCTCCTAATGTTTCGAAACCATTAGTAGTACCATCAGTTATATAAAATTGTAGTTTAGGAGGATTACCGTAACTATCGTCAGCCCAATTCATTACCCACGCACTAAAGGCATAATACTTGCCAGCGGAGATTGATTGAGGAGGAGTAAAACCTTGTATCCAAACCTTTTTAGTTGGATCAGTACTACCATTTGCTATAAAAAACTTACCGCTACCAGAATGATCATGAGAACATATTGTTGGCGATTCCTCATTGTTACCTTTCAATGTGTTATCAATGGTGTATCTTCCTTCTCCGTCCGCAAGTCCATAGCGTTCAGGTTCAACGGGATCGTATTGCGACATATTACCATGGTTAGTCGCACTCCACTCTTCATTTTCAAAACCAGGATTTGTGATTAGGTTATCACCATCTTTAACATACGAAACAAACAAAACATAGACTTTAGAGGATGATTTGAGTTCCTTGGGCTTTAATGTGATGTATGGTTTATTAGAAATCTCGTCAACACCGCTTTTATCAAATAAATCCGACTTATCAGCCTCTTTCCATTCATTATCATAGTCATAAATATATGCTTTTGTGGCGATATTATCATTTTCTTGAGCGTTATCAGCTGTATACGTAAAGTTGGTACCATAATCCCAAGTACACTTTGTTTTGTCGGGAGTGTTTTGTGTAGTGCCGTCTGTTACTTTTGTTAAATAGTCTGTTGGCGTCCCTTCGGGCGTCTCAAACAATTCATCATCAGCCAATAGCCCTGTGTTATGGACGAACAAGAGGAATAAAACGGGAATGATTTTATAAATTTTCATAGCAATGTTGTTTTTCGTATTAACCGACTGCAAAGGTAGTTATTTTTTCCAAAAACGCAAAAAAAAACACCAACATAAAAACGCCAAAAATATCGTTTTTATTTGCTACGAATAAAAAAGAGGATTGTGCGATAGTGCCAATCCTCCTTTTGTGTCTGGGTGCCGACTTTTACTTATTATCGAACACGATTTGGTTGTTTTTGACGCTCACGATAATCGGCTTTTGTAGGTCAATCTGTCCCGCAATAATCCGCTTGGATAGCTCGTTGAGCAACAGATTTTGAATCACACGTTTCACGGGTCTTGCACCAAACTGCGGGTCGTAGCCCTCGTGCGCAATGAACCGCACCGCATCGTCCGTCAGCCGTAGATCCACATTATTCAAGCGTTTGCGAACCAAATCCATCTGCAACTGCACCACACTGCGGATATTGTCCTCCGTGAGCTCTTGGAAATGGATGATTTCGTCAATACGGTTGATAAATTCGGGTCGCACCGTCTCTCGCAGCTGCTCTTCGGTGAGGTTGGAGGTCATGATAATCAGCGTGTTTTTGAAGTTGACCACCCGACCTTTGTTGTCCGTCAAACGTCCGTCATCCAGCACCTGCAACAGCACGTCGAACACGTCTGGGTGGGCTTTTTCAATCTCGTCAAACAGCACTACCGAGTAGGGTTTACGGCGAATGGCTTCGGTCAGTTGTCCGCTCTCGTCGTAGCCTACGTATCCTGGAGGTGCACCGATGAGTCGAGTCGCCGAAAACTTCTCTTGGTACTCGGACATATCGATACGCGTCAGCATGTTTTCGTCATCAAAGAGGTAGTCCGCCAAGGCTTTGGCGAGTTCGGTCTTGCCCACACCCGTCGTTCCCAAGAAGATGAACGAGCCGATGGGGCGTTTGGGGTCTTGCAGGCCTGCCCGCGAGCGACGAATGGCATCACTGACGGCTTTGATGGCTTGCTCTTGCCCGATGACCCGCTTGTGCAGTTCCGCTTCCAAGTGCAGCAACTTGTCTTTTTCCGATTGCATCATCTTGCTCACAGGAATGCCCGTCCACTTGGCGATGATGTCCGTGATGTCTTCCGCATCGACCTCCTCCTTAATGAGCACGTCGCCACCGAGTGCGTGGAGTTTGTCTTGGGCTTGCTCAATTTTTTCTTGTGCCCGTTTGAGTTTGGCGTAGCGTATTTCAGCCACTTTGCCGTAATCGCCCTCGCGTTCAGCCACCTCTGCCTCGTGTTTGAGGTTTTCGATGTTGATTTTTTCCTCTTGGATGATGTTGATAAACTGCTTTTCCTCGTTCCAGCGGCTTTCAATGACCTTTTTCTGCTCGTTGAGGTCTTTGAGTTGCGTCTCAATGCTTTCCAATTTCTTCTTGTCGTCTTCCCGCTTGATTGCCTCGCGTTCAATCTCCAACTGCATGATTTGGCGTTGCAAAATATCCAAGGACTCGGGGACGGAATCCACCTGCATACGCAACTTGGCAGCGGCTTCGTCAATCAAATCGATGGCTTTGTCGGGCAAAAAACGATCGGTGATGTATCGCGTGGATAGCGTTACGGCAGCGATGATGGCACTATCTTGAATCCGCACTTTGTGATGGTTCTCGTACCGCTCTTTCAAGCCCCGCAAAATAGAAATACTCTCACTCTCGTCTGGCTCATCGACCATCACAATCTGAAAACGGCGTTCCAAGGCTTTATCGGTTTCAAAATACTTCTGGTATTCGTTGAGGGTTGTGGCACCAATTGCCCGTAAATCGCCACGTGCAAGGGCTGGTTTGAGGATATTAGCCGCATCCATCGCACCCGAACTCTTGCCCGCTCCCACGAGCGTATGAATCTCATCAATAAACAGGATAATCGCCCCTGCCGACTCGGTTACCTCGTTGATAACACCCTTCAAACGCTCTTCAAACTCGCCTTGGTACTTTGCACCTGCAATCAAAGCCCCCATATCCAACGAATAGAGTTGCTTGTTTTTCAGGTTATCGGGTACATCGCCCCGAATGATTCGTTGTGCTAAACCCTCTGCAATAGCGGTTTTACCCACACCAGGTTCGCCAATCAAAATAGGGTTGTTTTTGGTTCTACGCGAGAGGATTTGTAGCACTCGCCGAATCTCATCATCTCGTCCGATGACGGGGTCTAATTTGCCATTCTTTGCACGCTCGCAAAGGTTTATGGCGTATTTGGATAAATTTTCTGTGTTCATATCGTATATAATTTAATGTTCAACTTTTGCTATCAAATCATCAAAGTATATACCTTTTGAAAAATTATGCCAAAATGGCAGGTTTTAATTTATTTTCGCAAAACGATTTGTTGATTATTTTCCCATTTTATAATGGTTGACGGCTGAAATTTCGTGCTGTCATTTTGGCGGTAATTGCAGATGTAATCGACTTGGTTTTTGATTTCTGAACTTATTTCAGCAAAGTTTTGCGGTGATGGTTCGCCACTGATGTTCGCAGACGTACTAACGATGGGCTTTTGGAGCCGATTCAATAACGTTTTTGTAAAACTTTCGGTCGTGATTCGCATGGCGATACTGCCATCCTTTGCCAGCAAGTTTTGGGCGAGATGACGGGCTTGGGGATAGATAAATGTGGTGGGTTTAGACGTGGGTTGTTGTAAGGTTTCCAACATCAAAGGTGTGAGTGAAACGTACTGTTGGAGTTGCTCTACGCTCCCAACCAAACAAATCAGGGCTTTGCTGTCTTCGCGTTTTTTGATGTCGTAAATGCGTTGGACGGCTTGTGCGTTGGTTGCATCACAACCGATACCCCAAATAGTGTCGGTAGGGTAGAGAATGACGCCTCCCTGCTGTAAGATGTGAAGGGCTTGCGTTATATCTTCTGCCCAATCCATCATCGTTGGAGTAGTTGCTTGGCGTTTTCGATAGCGGCTGGCGAGGGTGGGTTACCCGAGAGCATGTACGCAATTTCGGCGATTCGTCCTTGTTGGTCAAGCGGTTGGATATGCGTTTGGGTGCGTTCGTTTTCGTCTGTTTTGTACACTTTGTAGTGCAGTTGCCCGATGGATGCGATTTGCGGGAGATGGGTGATGGCGATAATTTGGCGATTATGTGCCATTTGTTGCATAATAAAGCCCATTTGATTGGCTATTTCGCCACTCACACCCGTGTCAATCTCATCAAAAATGATGGTCGGCAAGCCTTTGGACGAAGCAATTAACGCCTTGATACACAACATGATACGTGCAATCTCGCCACCCGAAGCGATGGAACGAACGGGTTGAAGCGTTTGATTAAGGTTGGCAGCAAACATGAACTGCACGTTGTCTTTTCCATCTGCAGAGTAGTCTGTGTCGGTGATGGAGATGTCCACTTTTGCGTGATTGATGCCCAATTTGACCAAATTATTCACCAAGTGTTCACAAATGGTTTGTTTTACCCGTAAACGACTATCAGTCAATACGTTAGCCGAGTCTCGTAAAGCCGTTTCGCATTGTGCCAATTCCTGCGAGAGTTGGGCAATATCTTGGTCAAAAGACTCAATATGTTGTAGTTGTTGCTGTAATCTATCCCGCAACTCAATCAGTTCGGTATCCGTTTTGAGTTGGTGTTTTTTGAGCAACGAATTGAGCAAATCGAGCCGCTCCTGCGTTTCGTTTAGTCGCTCTGTGCTGTCCTCAATTTGGTCGCCAAAATGTTCGGCTGTTTCGCAAATATCTTTCAGTTCGATAATCGTTTCGTTCAAGCGGTTGAGCCAGTTTTCCTCTTGTGGCAAAAAGATTTTCACTTTATCCAACGCATTGTAAGCCGTCTGAATAGCGGAAATAGCCCCTGTTGCGTCCTCCGATTCCAGCAGATGCGTGGCTGTGATGATGGCTTGCTTGATTTCTTGTGCGTTTTGCAGCCGCTGTTCTTGGTCTTGGAGTTGTGGCAGTTCGTCCGCTTGTAAGTTGGCTTGTGCGAGTTGTTGGTATTGGAACGACAAGTAATCAAGGTCTTCTTTGGATTTTTTAGCCGTGTTTTGCAAATCCTCTAATTGCTTTTTCTTCGCTAAAAACGCCTCGTATTTTTGTCTATAATCCTCTCTGATAGATTCGTTTTGGGCGATACTATCCACGACCTGCAACTGAAAAGCGTCGCTTTCTAAGAGCAAATTCTCGTGTTGGGAATGAATATCAATCAACTTCGCCGACAGTTGCTTCAACTCGGCCAGCATAACGACCGAATCATCCACGAACGACCGCGATTTCCCGTTTGCGTACAACTCTCGCCGCACGATACACTCGTCAAATTCGGCTTCGATGATACATTTATCGCACCCTTCGGAAATCGTTTTGAGGTCTGCCCGAGCCCCCATCACCAAGTTCAAAGCCCCAATGATGATACTTTTACCCGCACCCGTTTCGCCTGTGAGCACCGTAAAACCGGTTTGAAAATCAATGTCCAAATGCTTGATTAAGGCGTAATTTTGTATGTGTAAATGTTTTAGCATAGCGATAAAATTATATTCCCCAATTTAGTTTCGATTTTAGTGAATCCAAAAAGGAACTATTTCGTAATTGTACTAATTTGATGGTATTTTCGGCTTTTTGAATGTGCAATTTCACCTTCGACGTAACCACTTGACTTCGTCCATCCACGCTCACACAGTAGTTATTCGTCCGCGAATGAACCGTCAAATCAATCTGCCAATCGGCTGGAATGATGATAGGACGAATGTGCAAACTATGCGATGCGATGGGTGCCAAAATGATACTATTCACGTGCGGAACCACAATCGGACCGCCCACACTTAGGTTGTAAGCCGTACTGCCCGTTGGGGTTGCGACAATCAAACCATCGGCATTGTAGGTGTGGAAAGGTTGCCCATTGAGCGACACATCAATCTTAATCATACTGTTGATACCCGCTTTGATAGCCGCTATTTCGTTGAGGGCATAGGGTGGCGTTTCCAACGTGAAATCGTTGCACGAGACACGCAGTCGCATCCGTTGTTGGACGGTGTATTTACCCGACAATAAAACGTCTAAAATAGGCATTAAATCGCTGTTGGGTGCGTCTGCCAAAAAGCCCAAATGACCGTAATTGATGCCCAAAATGGGGATGTCCAGGTCGCCCACTTGCGAAGCCGTAGTCAAAAAAGTACCATCACCACCGATGGACAAAGCCATATCTATATCACCGACTTTCCACTGTTTAGGGTCAAAAACGGGATAATCAAGCAGGTTAAAAGCCGTGCATAATTCCTGCGAAACAACCACTTGCACCTGCCGTTCGGTGAGCAGTTGGGCTAACTGTTCAACCGTTTTGCTTGTGTTACTTTTTAATGAATTTCCAAAAATCGCTACGACCATAATTTTAATCCTAATGCACGATACGCAAAGGTACAAAAAATAAATAAAACGTGTTATTTTTTTAGATAGTATTGCAGGGAGATTTTTGCCCAACAACCTGGCTGCAGAAGCCCACCATAATCATAATAATGCCGATTGGTCAGATTGGTGCCATCGGCAGAAATGCGGAAACGCTCGGTTTTCCAAAACAAACTCGCATCTAACAAGTAACAGGGCGTATAATTTTCCACGATTCCGTAGGCGTTATTGTACTGTCCTTCGCGTTTTTGGAAGCGAAAAGCGGACGAAAAACCGATATTTTTGTAAATCGTATGCTCCAAATGGAGCGTTATTTTGTGGCTCAAATAGTCCAAATATCGAGAGCCCGTTTCGGTGAGGTCTAAATCGAGGTAGGTGTAAGCGTAACTGAGCGAAAGGGCATTGGAGATTTTGTTCCAGCGTTCGTGGTTGTATTTCCATTTATATTGTGTGGTCAATTCAACGCCTGTGGCATTCACTTTTTGCTGATTTTGTGCGTGGTAAGGGCGTTTGCTATCTTCGGGCGTGAAAACCCAGTCGATGATGTCCTTTCCCCAGCGAAAATAGGCGTCTCCGTAGATATGCAACGACTGATTGGGAGCAAAAGAACGGTTCAACTTTCCGCCCACAGACACGGTCAAGGCTTTTTCGGGCTGTAAGTCGCGGTTGCCCAACTGATTTCCTGCATCGTAGTACAAATCGGTGAAGGTTGGCATTCGCAGGGAACGATTGGCGTTTATGTACACCGAAGAGGACTGTGCAAATTCGTATCCGATGTTCGCTTCGCCCGCAAAATGGTTGCCAAAATCATTGTTGTACGTGCCACTCATGCCTATCGATGCGGACAACTGATGGAACAAAAACGTCTGCTGGGCGAAGTAATTCAGGTGATAGCGATTTTTCCCTTTGACCAAATCCAGCACCCGAACATCTTTCAATTTGAAGCCTTCCACGTTGGGAATTTGCCCATTTTTATTGATGGTGTCGCCGATGTTGGTGGAATGGATATTTTCGTTTCGGAACTCAAAACCGAGCGTTGTGGTGCCGATTTTAGAGGCGTATTTGCTCGTTAGTGCTGCCGAAGCATTTTGTGTGAAGTGGAAATTGCCGTACAATCGTTGGTTGCGGTGCCATTCGTAGCGGTCGTAGTTGGCACGATAAGTGGCTTGTACAGCGATGCTCCAGCGATTCCAGCGATGTTTGTAAGACATGGAGCCAAACGCCGTGCGAGTCGCATCAAATTGGTCTTGCGAGCCAAAGCCATAGTACATTCCTGCTCCAATATCCTTCCATTGCGAGCCGATTTGGAGGTTTAAATCTTTGTAGTTGGCTTGAAAAAAGAGGTTGGCGATTTGAAAATCGGAGTTTTGAAGGGCTATTTTTTCCTTTTCGGAGGGTTGCGGAGCGTAATATCCATCGGCACGACTATACTCCATCGAGGTCGCAAAATGCCAATCTTTTTTGTTAAAAAGCATCGCAAATTCGGGATTGACGAGCCGATTCATCCCTGCCGTTACACGAAAGTCGTATTCATTTTGTTCCGTCTGTCGCGTGATGATGTTAATTGCCCCCGAAAAAGCCCCAAAGAGATGCGAACTCGTCCCTTGCAACACCTCAATCCGTTCAATCAAAGCCGTACTTATGGGCAAATTCATCGCATAATGTCCCGTTTGGGCATCGTTGAGATTAACGCCGTTCAACAGCACCAGCACTTGGTCAAACGTCCCCCCACGCATACTCACATCGGCTTGTGCTCCACCGACTCCTCGCGTGCGAACGTCCAACGAAGGCAAGTATTGCAAAATGTCAGCGACGGTTTGGATGGGCAAGGATTCTATCTGTTGATGCGAGATTTGCGTTACTAAGCGGTAAGCATCAGAGTGCAATTCGGATTTTTTAGATACGACCAAAATTTCCTCTAAATTGAGTTGTTTTGGGTCGGTAAGTGGAACGGAATCGCTTTGTGCGAAGCAATCTATTGTGCCTAAAATAACGGCGAGAAAGGCTAAAATTTTTCTATTCATGCTTCGTTTTCTTTATTAAAATCATACCCAAAATGGTCAAAAAAGCATTCACCAACAAACGTTCGTGCGAAAACGTGTAACCTGCCAACCACGCTTGTGAATTAGCGTCTAAAATCCACGTGATAATAGGTGCAAGCACCACTACCAACGGCACCCATCTATCTTTTACGGCACATTTTGAAAAAATCCCAAAACAGAACATGCCCAGCAACGGTCCATACGTGTAACTCGCCACTTTATACACCGTTTGAATCACCGAATCATCGTTCAAAAGATAAATTACATAGATGCAAATCGCCATGATACACGACATCATAATATGCACTTTTTGGCGAGTTTGGGTGATTTGTGCTTCACTTTTTTGGGTATTTTTTAGGTTGAGAATATCCACCGAAAACGAGGTCGTCAGAGCCGTCAAGGCACTGCCACCAGCCGAGTATGCAGCCGCAATAAAACCAACGATGAACATTACACCAACGATGGTTGGGAAGAAGTTGCCCGTTGCCAAATACGGAAACAACCCATCGCCCGTATGCCCTTCAATGTTAATGCCGTTGGTGTTCGCAAAACTGTACAACAAATAACCCAGCACCAAAAACAACGCATTAACAAACACCTGCAAAACGCCTCCGGTAATCATATTTTTTTGACTATCTTTCGTGTTTTTGCAAGAAAGCGTGCGTTGCATCATATCTTGGTCCAAGCCCGTTGTGCTTAAAACCAAAAAAATACCTGCCAAAAATTGTTTCCAAAAGTAGGTGCCTTGACGCGGGTTATCCAAGAAAAACACGCGAGACATCTCGTTTTTGCCAAATCCATCCCAACTAACACCACTTTGCAAAATGAAAAATATACATAATCCGACCGTCAAAATAAGACAACAAGTTTTGAGTAAATCCGTCCAAATAATCGATTTTACGCCTCCCCGAAAGGTGCATAAATACACGATAAGTATTGTAAAAAATACATTCGCTACAAACGGCATTCCAAGCGGTGCAAACACCAATTCTTGCAGCACAAAACTTACCACAAACAAACGCACACTTGCCCCCAGCATCTTGGAAACGAAAAAAATCCACGCACTCGTTTTGTAACTCGTCAGGCCAAAGCGGTTGTTGATGTATTCGTAGATGGAAGTGAGTTGCAACTTGTAATAAAGCGGAATAAGCACGTATGCGATGAGTATTTGCCCAACCATAAAACCCAAAACCATCTGCAAATAACTAAATCCCACACCTTGCACCATGCCCGGCACACTCACGAACGTAACACCCGAGATAGCCGCTCCAATAGTGGACATGGCAACCACAATCCAATTGCTTGACTTGTTGCCCGAAAAAAATCCTGCATTGTCGGCTTTGCGTCCAGCAATATACGAAACGACAAACAGCAGTGCAAAATAGGCAAAAATCGTAACTAAAATGAGGATAGGGGACATAATCTAATTCATATTTTGGTTCAACATTTTTTTATATTTAATCCGAAAGCGGATGTGGAAGAAGATGGCAGCGAGCGACAGACCCACAATAAAACCAATCCACATTCCTTTGGCACCTAAATTGGCGTTAAAAGTCAGTAAATAGCAGAGTGGTAAGGCAATAATGATGTAGCAAATCAAAGCACCCACCATCGAAATTTTGACGTCCGTTATACCGCGTAACATACCAACCCCAACTGCTTGCAAACCGTCTGCATACTGCAAAAAACCGCCAATCAAAATCAGCGAAGAAGCAATCGAAATCACTTCAGGGTCGTTGGTGAACCAAAGCGGAATGATATTGCGACACGTAATCATAAAAATTGCGGCAAGCGTATTGATGACCAAACACAAGTGAATAGAGGCATTACTCGCCATTCGAACCGCAGGTAAATCACCCGCACCCAACTGATGCGACACGCGAATCGTCGTGGCACTTCCGACCCCCATTGCCAGCATAAAATTGATGTCCACCACCTGATTGGCTATCTGGTGGGCTGCAAGGCTCTCTTTGTTTATCCAACCAATCAAGATGAAGGCAAACGTGAAAAGGAAGGTTTCCAAAAACGTCTGTCCACCGATGGGGAAGCCCACTTTATGCAGTTTAATTATCTCTTTTATTTGGCATAATTTGCACGAAAAAAGGGTTATGTAACAACGCCATTCTTTCCGCAATAAAATCGCTGCTAAAAAACAAAACGGCATCAACGAACGCGAAATAAGCGTTGCCCAACCCGCTCCCGTAGCACCCATCGGCTCAAAGCCACAATGGCCGTAGATTAAAACCCAGTTGAGTAGGATATTCAGACCGTTCATTCCAAACGAAATAATCATCGCCACCATCGTGTTACCCAAACCCTCCAAAAACTGCTTGAGCAGGAAGAAAAACAGGAAGGGAACGATGGAAATCACAATCAACGTGTAATACGGACCAGCGGTTTGGATGACTTGCGGGTCTTGTCCCATCTTATCAAAAAACATCCCGACAATGACCATCAAAACCACCATCACAACGCTTAAAATAGCCGTGTAAATAAGACCATTGAGCAGGTAGGAAGCGATTTGTCGGGTATCTTCAACGCCCTCTTTTTTGCCTTTCCCAACCTCAAAGCCAATCAACGGCGTGATGCCAATGATAGCCCCCATTGCGAACACCATCACCATAAAAAAAATGGCATTGGACAACGAAACGGCAGCCAAATCCACCGTCCCAAAATGCCCCACCATCATCGTATCAAAAAAGCCTACCAAAGTAGCACCCAACTGCGTAAACATAATCGGTAATGCCACTTTGAGATTACGCTTGTAAAAAGGGATATATTGCTCAAAAAACGTTCTTATTCGACTCATTCTGCTCGCTCTTTCGCCCAATGTTGCGTGTATAAGATGGCTTCTGCCTTGCGTAAAGAATTACGTTTTTTTTGTCCACTGGCGTAGAGGAAAACTTCGGTTGTGAGGACGCGTTGCGACACCGTATCTACTTGCGTATGGCTCACAAATGGACCACCCATCGCCTCGCCATTGTAGATTTTCCAAAGCCCTCGCAACTCTGCTACATACTGTCCATCTAAGCCTGCCATTGCCTTCATCTGTGGCTCAATATGCTTGTATTCCGTACCCATATAACTGCCCGAAGTGGACGCGGTGATAATCTGTGAAAGCACTTCATCACGCCTTTTGCAAAGAAAATCCACCGTAAAATTATCCTGTGCGATGTACGGATAGGAATAAATCACAATATCTTTTCGCACATTGCCTTTGGGGTCGCATGCCCAGAACACACGCACATCGTCATAATTGATTGAAAAATCACGCAAATAAACCGTCGTGTCCTTCAAAATCGTATAATCCTCGGGGATACAAATCTCCATTTCAAACTCCCGTTTGACCAACTCACAAGCCTCTTTGTTGCGGTATGCTTTGTAAAAAGTTGCCTGCCGAGTTAGTTCTTGCAACACGAACCAATCGCGGATTCGCTCGCCATTATCCTTCCAAAAAGCGATAAATTGCTCGTTATTGTTGGCTGTAATGCGACAAACCGCTTGTGGATGGCTCCAATGGTCAATGATATACTTCACTTTGAGCGTCGAATGATGCACCGAATCGATGTCCACATACAGCACGTTGCGGGTAGGTTTGAGGAAGTTGTCAAACTGCGATGGCTTAACTACCGAGACCGTCAAATACGATTCCATCTGTGGCAAACAAGGCATATCGCTTTCAAGGGTTGCTTTAACCCAGTCGGCAGTGGTATGGATGTCTTCTGCGTACGGATTGGAGCGAATAACGGCATTGATTGAATCAGCCACATTACGCAACGGCTTGGCATCAATCACGCACAAACACTCGTAAATAGTACCTGTGGCATTCGGAACGGTAGGGGATACTTTGCACCCAACGACACCGATACAAACTAAAATAATCAACCAGTTTCTCATACTCATTCTTTTTGTGCCAATTCTTCTTCTAAATTGATAATCGGAGCCGATGTCTTTTCGGGTATGACGATATGTAAAGCGTTTTCTTTCAATTTGATATTTTCGTTTCTGCGTTTTAAAATATCAATGGCCAAGTACACCGCATTTTTGAACGATTGTGGGGACGCTTCCCCTTTTCCAGCCAACTCGTAAGCCGTTCCGTGTGCAGGCGAGGTGCGAATGATAGGCAACCCAGCCGTAAAGTTCACGCCGTCCATATCCAACGACTTGAACGGAATCATGCCTTGGTCGTGGTACATAGCCAACACGGCATCGAAGTACTGATAGTGTGCTGTGCCAAAGAAACCGTCTGCCGAGTAGGCTCCAAACGCCAAGATGTTCTCTTTTTGTGCCTGCTCAATCGCGGGGTTGATAATCTCCATTTCCTCCTTACCGATAAAGCCACTGTCGCCTGCGTGTGGATTGAGTGCCAGCACGGCGATTCGCGGTTGGTCTATTGAAAAATCTTGCTGCAACGTTTGTTTGAGCAACTGCATTTTTTCCAAAATCAACTCTTTGCTCAACTGCTTTGACACCTCACTAATCGGCAAATGGTTGGTTACCAAAGCCACTTTGAGTTGGTCGCTAACCATCAGCATCAAACTCTCTTTTTTGTCGCAACAATGGGCTAAATACTCCGTGTGTCCAGGGAAATGAAAGTTGTCCGATTGGATGTTTTGTTTGTTGATAGGTGCCGTAACGAGTGCGTGCAACCCACCATTTTTAATGTCATTTACTGCCCTTTGCAAACTATTCAACGCCGCTTTTCCACCTTGTGGTGTTACCGTTCCCACTTGCAACTGAATGTCGTTTGCATAGCAATCAATGATGTTAAAAAGCCCATCTTTTGCGTCCTTAACCTCGTTGATAGTGCGGATGGAACTCTTCAATTTATCTTCTTTCAAAATCGAAAGGAACTGCCGAACGTGGTTGGAATTGCCATAAATGATAGGAATACAGATGTCAAAAATGTACTTATCAATGAATGTTTTGAGGATAACTTCGTGTCCAATTCCGTTAATATCGCCAACAGTTATGCCAATAATTGGTTTCATAATCGTGATTTTTTACCATAGTTCGTAATGAATCTTGTCGTACAATAATTTACTTTCGTCGTACTGTTTGCGTTCTTCGTTTTTATATCCAACCGACACAATGCACAAAACAGCGTATTTTTCGGGGATGTTGGTCGCTTTTCGGACAATTTCTTCCGAGTCTTCTCGCTGATAAACTTGGCACCAGCAAGCCCCTAAACCCAAATCCTCAGCCGCTAAAAGCATATTTTGTGCTGCAATAGCCCCATCGCATTGCCACGTATCGGTTGCGTCCTTATCCACAGCCACCACGATTGCCAACGGTGCCTCCAAAAGCATCTGGCTGCCGTACGTCTTGCACGAAGCCAACGAACTGATTTTTTCTTTGTTCGTCAGCACCACAAATTCCCACGGATTGAGCCGTTTGCTACTCGGCGACATAAGCCCACATTTGAGAATGGTTTCCACAGCCTCTTTGGGAACGGGCTGGTCGGTATATTTACGAATGCTACGTCTGGAACGACATAATGATATAAAATTTTCCATAACATATTGAATTAAAATAATTTATAACTCTTCTATAATTTCGGTCATCGCCTGGTTAAGTCCGCTTGCATCTTTGCCACTTGCGGTAGCCATCCAAGCGGGTCCACCACCTCCACCTTGAATATGTTGTGCCTTTTCCTTGACCACTTTTCCAGCATTTTTCCCGCTATCAACTAAGGGTTTGCTGAAGAAGACACTAATGGTGGGGATATTATTGTAAATAGTGGCTCCAACGACTGCTAACTTTACGTCATTGGTTTTCTTGTTTAGTGACGAAAAAGCCGCTTTTATCTCTTCGGGCGAAAACTCACCGTCACATTTCACCAACTTAATATCCTTGTAATCTTGGGCATTATTGAGCATAAAATCCTTCAATTTTTCCGCTTTTTCCGAGAAAAATTGCTCCACTTCTTTTTTGAGTTTGGAGTTTTCTTCAATGAATTTTTGCACGGCTTTTCGCAAGTCGGGGGTATTGTTGAACCAACTTCTCAACTCATTGAGCGTATCCACTTGCTCATAAAAAGCCTCGTCCACTTTGGTGGCTGTGATGGCTTCAATACGGCGAATACCCGCTGCCACAGACGTTTCGTAGATGATACGAAAAGAGCCGATATTGCCTGTGTAAGCCACATGACAACCACCGCATAACTCCACCGAATCACCATATTTTATCACACGCACCTTGTCGCCATATTTCTCACCAAACAGAGCCATCGCACCCATTTTGCGTGCCTCGTCAATCGCCAAATCGCGTTTTTCCTCCCGTTGGAAGTTCTCGCGAATGAGTTCATTGACGCATATTTCGACTTTTCGCAACTCTTCTGGGGTTACTTTTTGGAAATGCGAGAAGTCAAAACGCAACGATTTTTCGGTTACAAACGACCCTTTTTGCTCCACATGATTTCCTAACACTTCACGCAACGCAAGGTGCAAGAGGTGGGTTGCCGTATGGTTGCAGGCAATGGCTTGGCGTTTTTTGACATCCACTTCCGCTTTCAAAGTGCCTTCGAGGTTGCTTGGCAAGGTTTCCACGTAGTGTAGCGTGAGGTTATTTTCCTTTTTGGTATCAAAAACAGCCACATCGCCGAGGGTTCCCGTGTCGCCAATCTCACCACCCATTTCGGCATAAAAAGGCGTTTTATCCAGCACGATTTGATACGCTTCTTTGCCTGCCTGATTGATTTTACGATAACGTAGCACTTTACTGTCGGTAACCAACGTATCATAGCCTACAAACTCGCTCGCCCCTTCGCTTATCACTTGCCAATCGCCAATCTCTTGGTGGGTTGCGTTGCGAGCACGTTCTTTTTGTTGTTGCATCTGCTCCTTAAACTCGTCTTCGTCGCACGAATAGCTATTTTCCCGCAAAATCAGTTCGGTCAAATCCAACGGAAAACCAAACGTATCGTACAGTACAAACACATCTTTGCCAGGAATAACCTTCGTGTCTGCATATTTTTTCATCAATTCGTCCAACAGCGAGATACCTTTATCCAACGTTTTGAGGAACGTCTCCTCCTCTTCCTTGATGACCTTCGTGATGAGTTGTTCTTGCTGTTTCAATTCGGGATACACATCGCCCAAATCTTGCAATAATTGGGGTACGAGCAAGTACAAAAACGCCTGTCGTTGCTCCAAAAACGTGTAACCATAACGCACAGCACGCCGCAAAATTCGCCGAATCACATAACCCGCTTTGTTGTTGCTCGGCAGTTGGGATTCCGCAATGGAGAAGCCAATCGTGCGGATATGGTCGGCAATCACTCGCATGGCAATGTCCGTTTTTTCGTCCTTGCCGTATGCAATTGGTTTGCTACTGCTCAAACTGCACACCGAAGCGATTCGTTGCAGCATGGGTTGGAAAATATCCGTATCGTAGTTGGAATTTTTGCCTTGCAAGGTGCGAACCAAGCGTTCAAAGCCCATTCCCGTATCAATCACTTTCATCGCAAGCGGTTGCAACGAGCCGTCTTTGAGACGATTAAATTGCATAAAAACGATGTTCCAAATCTCAATTACTTGCGGGTTATCCTTGTTGACCAACTCGCGACCTGAAATTTTGGCTTTTTCGGCATCAGAACGGCTGTCAATATGTATCTCGCTACACGGACCACAGGGACCAGTTTCGCCCATCTCCCAGAAATTATCGTGCTTGTTGCCGTACAAAATATGGTCTTCGGGCAAGTGTTTAAGCCAAAAACCTTTTGCTTCGTCATCAACCTCCAAACCCTCTTCCTTAGAGCCTTCAAACACGGTTACATACAAATCTTTCGGGTCAATTGCCAACACACCCACCAAAAACTCCCACGCATAGTCAATCGCCTCTTGCTTGAAGTAATCGCCAAACGACCAGTTGCCAAGCATCTCGAACATCGTATGGTGGTACGTGTCGTGTCCCACTTCCTCCAAATCGTTGTGTTTCCCGCTTACGCGAAGGCATTTTTGCACATCACACAGCCGTTTTTGCTTCACGGGGTCGTTGCCCAAAATGATGTTCTTAAACTGGTTCATTCCCGCGTTGGTGAACATCAGCGTTGGGTCTTCTTTGATAACCAACGGTGCAGATGGAACGACTGTATGCCCTTTTTGAGCAAAAAAATCTAAAAACCTTTTGCGTATTTCTTTACTTGTTAACGCTTTCATTTCGTATAAATTTATCTATTGATTGTTTTAATTGTTGTTTTGCTTTTTCTAAATCGTCATTGACAATAATTTCGTCAAAAAACTCGGCTTTTTGCAGTTCGATTTCGGCTTTTGCGACCCGTTCGGCGATTTTTTGCGGAGAATCGGTCGCACGTTTTTCCAACCTCCGTTGCAACTCTGCCACACTCGGTGGACTGATAAAAAACGTATGTGCTTTGTCGCCAAAGATCTGTTTGAGGTGAATCGCACCGTACACATCCAAATCAAAAATGATGTGATGGTTATTTTTTTCGATTCGCTCAATTTCACTCTTCGGCGTGCCATAATACGTGTTTTCATATACTTTTTCCCACTCAATGAGTTGGTCGTTTGCAATCATTTTTTCAAACTCTTCGGGCGAAATAAAGTAGTATTCTTTGCCATTTTGCTCGTTGCCACGCGGTTTGCGTGTAGTGGCAGAAATGGAAAACTCCAAGTCGTTGTACTGCTGTAAGAGGTAGTTGATAAGGGTGGATTTGCCCGAGCCCGATGGTGCCGCAAAAATAAAAATCATACTAAAAAACGTTTAAAACTTGTTCCTTTATTTGTTCCAAAATATCCTTCATCTGCACCACGATAATCTGCATTTCGCTTTGGTTACTCTTGCTTCCCAGCGTGTTGATTTCGCGTCCCATTTCTTGGGCAATAAAGCCTAATTTCTTGCCGATTGCACTTGTTTTTGCATCGTTGAGCGTTTGAAAAAAATAGTCAATATGGCTTTTTAAGCGGACTTTTTCCTCCGAGATGTCCAATTTTTCAAGGTAATAAATCATCTCTTGTTCGAGGCGATTGGTATCAATGGGCACATTGTCTTTGGCTTGCAACTCCTCCAAATTGCTCCAAATGCGTGCCTTAATTTTGGCAACTCTATCTTTTTCGTAGGGTTCAATTTGGGCTAAAAGGTCTTGTATAGCGTTCAAACTCTTGCAAAACATCGCTTCGATTTGCTTGCCGTCTTGCTTGCGAAAGTCAATAAAATGCTCAATCGCTTCATCAGTTGCTTGCACAATTTGGGCATATTCTTCGTCTTGCAAGGTCTGCATATCCTTGCTTTGCAACACGTTTGGCAGGCTCAAAATGGCTTCAATGGATAGGGGAGTGCTGAAATGATGTTGGGTGTGTAAGTTGCTTACTTGGTGAAAATAGTACTCAAAAGCCGTTTCGTTGATGGTTGGCAGGTCGTCATTGAGCGTATTGTCGGCAGTAAAGGTTACCACAAAATCCACCTTGCCACGCTCCAACCTGTGCACCAATAGATTTCGCAATTCCAATTCTTTATTTCGCAACAAATTAGGCACCTTAACCGTTAAATCCAACCCTTTGGAGTTAAGTCCTTTGATTTCAATAACGCATTGTTTGTTGCCAATTACGCACGTTGCTTTTCCGTACCCTGTCATTGATTGTATCATACTCAAAAACGAACCTAAAAATCATTTGACAAATGTACATTTTTTTCATTTATTGCAAAAATATATTGTGGATTTGATTACTATTTGCCGACGCACTACGAGAGATTTTATGCTATCAGCGAAAAGCTGGAAGCCAAGCTTTTATCATTTATAATTTACTTACACATATTGAATACTTATCGCTCAAAAATCAATTTTATTTGCATAATCCAACTATTTTTACTATTTTCGCCGTGATTTTAAAGTTCACCACTTAGTGGACCACCAATCGGTAAACATTATAAAATTACAGTTATGAGCCAAGAAACAACACCCGCTTTTTTGTATGGTGTTTCGGTTGAAGGGGAAAATTTTACCGACCGAAAACAAGAAACCCATCGTTTGAAAATGGATTTTGAAAACGGACTGAATGTCATTCTCATCTCGCCACGTCGTATGGGCAAAACGTCCCTCGTTAAGCATGTGGCACAAGTGGTAGACAAAGAGAGGTTGCAAATCGTGTACATGGATATTTACGATTGCCGTTCGGAATATGACTTCTACAATAAGTTTGCAGAGGCGATGATGGCACAAACGGGAACAAAAATAGAACACGTTTTGGACAACATTCGCCAATTTCTAACCCGCATATCGCCTAAAATTGCCATCAATCCCGACCCAAGCACCGAATACTCCTTTTCGTTGGGCATAACCCCAAAAGAGTATTCACCCGAAGAAATCTTATCCTTACCCGAACGCATGGCAGAACGTATTGACAAGCATATTGTGGTGTGCATTGACGAGTTCCAGCAAGTGGGCGAGTGGCAAGATAGTTTAACCATACAGAAGCGTATGCGAGGCGTATGGCAACATCAAAAACGTGCTTCTTATTGCCTATTTGGGAGCCGTCAGCACATGATGAATCAGTTATTTCAAAATAAACGCATGCCTTTTTACCAATTTGGTGAACCAAACTACTTGCAACCCATCTCCACAGAAGATTGGATCCCATTTATACAATCTAAATTTTCACAAAAAGGTCTTACAATCGATTCCGCATACGTACGCAACATTTGCGACACGGTGGGTAATCAATCGTCCTACGTACAGCAATTAGCGTGGAACGTGATGCTGAATACAACCCAAGAAGTAACCGAACAAACGCTACAAGCGGGCATCAATGATTTGCTGATTCAATGTACACCACTTTTTATGGAGCAAACGGGCAACCTAACTTCCTACCAACTCAATATGCTCAGGGCAATTGTAGATGGGCAACATACGCAATGGACATCACAAGCCGTGCTAACTAAATACCAATTAGGCACAAAATCCAATATCGCCAAGATGAAAAAGATGATGATAGAACGCGATTTTATTGTTTCTACCGATCAAGGTCTTTTCTTATCCGACCCTGTTATGGGGTTATGGTTAAAGCAACGAAATCATTGGCAATTTGGATAACCTATTTTCACTTCGAATTTGAAGATATAATTTGATGATGCTAAACAAATAGATATGCACAATTTTCTCATCACTTTTCCACCAACCCACGCTTCACAAACTCTTCGTACACGGGTTCCAATGTCTTAACCATCATCGGATGAGGCTTGCCCGTAGTGCCTTTGACGCGTAAATCAAACAAATACGACCAATCTTTGATGAAGCCCGACACCACGATTTCGGCTTTGAGCGTGTTGGGGAGTATCGCTGCGGCTTCTTGGGCAGTCCAACCGTCTTGCATCGTGAGGCGAACATAACTCTGTTCGATGTGTTGCAGAGTTTGCAAGGCGATGTTGCTCTGTTGAAGCGGCTCTACGAAGGTCAACTCGTTGTTGAATTTATCTTTGGAATAGTTGCAGTAGCGTGTGCTTTCTTGACTGAAACTCATCAACCTTGCCCGCACCAACTCGTGCGTAACCTGCCTGTTGGTCGTCAGATGCACCGACATCCGCAAATGGTGCTTTTCGGTCGGCATACAAAGGTATTTTTTCACATCATCAAGCCACTGATTTTCGAGCATGACGCGATAGTTGGTCGTTATGTACCAATGCGTTTTTGCCTCGTCTAAACAGCAACTGCACCAGATATTTTTCCCGTATGTCTTTTGCAATGTCGCTTCGTCCAACTGCTCGTATGGAATCGCCAAATAAACCGTCCCGTGCTCCAAAACCGAAAAATGTTTGCTGTTTATCATGCGTTGCACGAACTCCTGAGCACTTTGGTCGGTTATATCACTGTGCGACAAATAGCAAATTCTGCCACAACGTTCGATGTGTTTGAAGATAGAAGCAAGGATTTGGTGCCGTATTTCGGGCGATTGTTCGCTTTGCGATAGCGAGAAAGGCAAGTTTTCTTGTTGCCAGATTTCAAAAGCGGGTTGTATTAGTTTCATGATATTATTTTTTATCGGTTCCTTCGCCAAAGCCACCGCGAGCGTCATGATTGAGGCTTTCAACGGCGACAAACTCGTATTTATCGGTTATGAGCCACATAAATTTTTGCCAAAACGTGGCGGTTTGTGCAGGTCTAATTTCAAACTGACAAATCCGATCGCCCTTCTGTATAGTGGCATCTTTGAAGGCGACAACGCTCATTTTCCATTCATCACTATCGCCACAGTAGGTCTCGTCAATCAACCCCACCGAGTTCGCCATCAGCACGCCCCATTTCTTGTAGGTAGAACTACGCGGACGCACGTTAGCAATGCAACCTTTGGGTAACTCCATCGCCAATCCCAGCGGAATAAGTTGGGCTTCAAAAGTGCATTTATCCCCATCAATAGACGGTTGGTGTAATGCTATCGTTTGAGCCGAAACCAAATCATACGCGTTGCCGTTTTCATGCACAACGGGCTCGCAACCTTCGGTAAGCAGTTTAATGCGGATTTTTCGTGTAATCATCGCTTGTTATTCGCATTTTGAGTAGCCGCAAGACGTACAAATGAAACATCCACCTTCTGCTTGAAGCGTTTTTTTATGGCATGAGGGGCACTCCAAACCATTGTCAGTATGCGTCGTTTCTTTGGGCTGCAAGGGTGTTCGTACAGTGAGCGGATTATGGTCGTCAAGCATGTGTTGTAGCGTTTCAATGCACGTTCCGAGAATATCGGGGCAACTGATACCGTCAATTTTTTCGCCTTTCGCCTTTGCCCGCACGCACGAAGAGCAACGAATTCCTTGTAGTTGGTCAATCACTTCGTCCACTTTGATACCAGCTCGCAACGCCAACGAGGTCATACGCGTTTGTCCGTTGAGGTTGGCTTGGCAAGTGCCGTGTTTGGAAGTGTTGGTGAAAATTTCCACGATATGTCCACTACTATCCACGTTGATAGTGATGTAAAGCGAGCCACAAGCCGTTTTTTTCTTGAACGAGTAACCTACCAGCACATCGCCCAAGTCATCGCGGGTCGGTGGAATGATGGAGTCAAACATACAAGTATTGACGGCTTTCTTGCCCACCGTCAAAATGGCATCGCGTTCGCATCCACTGCGGAAAATCGTAACGCCTTTGAGTCCTTTTTTCCACGCATTAAAATAGATATTGTACACATCTTCTTCGGTCGTTTCTTCGGGGAGATTGATGGTGGAAGAGATGGAAGCGTCGATATATTTTTGCAACGTTGCTTGAATATCAATGCGGTCGTTGTAGTTAATTTGGCTTGAATCCACGAAATAGTCGGGCAACGGTTGGTTCGGATGTTCTGCCTTAAATTGCTCGGCAATGGGCGTAAATACTTGAAAATCCTCCTCTTTACCCTTCAATGATTTGGTGGTTCGGGTGTACGACATCGCAAAAATGGGTTCCACGCCCGTCGAAACGCCTAACATAGTCGCTATACTGCCAGTTGGAGCACACGTGAGCAACTGACTATTGCGTAAGCCGTATTTTTTGATTTCTTGGATGGTTGAAGCGGGTAAATTGAGGTTTTTGATAAACGAAGATTCGGTAAGGTTGGGCGAAAATTCAGGGAAAGCCCCTTTCTCTTTTGCCAACTCCAACGATGTCTCAACCGCCGTTTTAGCAATACAAGCGTACACTTCTTCAATCACCGCAATACTCTCTTTGCTGCCATACGTGATGCCCAATTTGATAAGCATATCGGCAAGTCCCATCGTGCCTAAACCTATCTGTCGCCATTTTTTTACGGATTCTTGCTGTTCTTTGAGTGGGTGCAAAGGCAAACCTAAGTCCAGCACATCATTTAAATAGCAAACCACTGCCCGAACTGCCATCGCCAAGTTATCAAATCTAACTTGATGATTTACAACAAATTCTGCCAAGTTGATAGAGCCGAGCAAGCAACTTCCACCCGATGGTAGAGGCTCTTCGGCACACGGATTTACGCCACTATACTTGAATTTTTTATTGTTATTGAGCATATTATATTGTTCAATTTTGTCCCAATATAATATACCCGGTTCTGCAAATGCCCAATTATTATGTACCAAGGTCTTGAAAAGCTGTCTTGCACGGATTTTTTTGATGTAACCATCGTTGTACGGATACAATATATCATAATCCATCTTTTTTGCCTCTTTTGTGTCCACCACCATGTCGCAAGGGTACTTTTGGATAAAATCCAAATCCTTTTCGACGGCAGTCATAAATTCGTTATTCACCCGAATGGAGATGTTAGCATAGTTGATTTTGTCGGTGTTGGCTTTACTGTTCACAAACTCGCCAGCATCGGGATGCCGAACGTCCAACGAAATCATCAAAGCTCCACGCCGACCGTTTTGCGAGATGGTATTCGTAACTTGTGAATATAAATCCATAAACGACACCGAGCCACTACTCGTTTTGCTGGCATTATTTACAACCGAGCCGTTTGGTCTGAGTTCACTCAAATCAACGCCACAACCACCTCCGTAAGCGTAGGTCTGTGCCAATTTCCCCGCACAATCAAAGATGGAAATCAAGTTATCCTCTGGTGGAGCAATCACGTAGCAGTTGGAATATGTAACTTTCCGTCGGGATTTGTTGTTTAAATTGGATAAAATTCGTCCCGCAGGCAGGAATTTCCGCTCCGCAATCAATTGACGCATTTCTTTGTTTCCAAGACTCATGCGGTCAAGCCATTCACTAAATGTTTCATTGTTTTGGCGATATTTTTTCTCCCAAATTGTCGTACCTAACTCGCCGTACGCCCATTGTTCAATTTTTTCTTTCATTTTTTACATCATTATCATTTTTTATACGAAGTTAGCAAAAAAAAAAATATCATCAAATAAAGATTAAAAACTTTTAAAAATAATTTTATCTTATTGATATTCAATAAAATAAAATCGCAAAAAAATCGTCACAATTTTCTGTTGTCAGCTCTTAATTTTTGGTATAACGTGTATTTTGGGGACTTTTGAATTTTGCAAATTTTTTTATGCAAATGAATGATTTTCCATTTTTTTTATTGTATCTTTGTCAAAAATAATTTTTTTTTGAATGAAACGTTACATAGACAGATTGGCGTGGGGCACAGATGCGAGTTTTTATCGGTTGATACCGCAAGAAGTTCTGATGCCTGCAGATGAAAAAGAGGTTATTGAGATTTTTCAGCGAGCCAATAAAGAACACAAACATATTACTTTTCGTGCGGCTGGTACGAGTTTGAGTGGGCAAACGACGGGCGATGGACTGTTGATGGTGTGTGGCAAAAAATGGGAAGATATTGAGGTTGTGCACGATGGCAATGACGTTTATATAGACGCTCAGCCGGGTATCATTGGACAGCGAATCAACGAGATTTTGCAACCCTATGGACGTTATTTTACGCCCGACCCAGCCAGCATCAAAAGTGCGATGTTGGGTGGAATAGTGAGCAATAATGCGTCTGGAATGTGCTGTGGTGTGCATGCCAATAGCCACCGAATGCTCAAAAGTGTGCGTATTATTTTGGCTGACGGGACGGTTTTGGATACGGCAGACGAGCGTAGTAAGTCCGATTTTCGCCTTTCGCATTCCACGTTTATTCGCAAAATAGAGGACTTAAAATATCAAATTCGCAAAAATAAGCCACTATGCGATTGGATTCAAAAGAAATACGCCATCAAAAACGTAACGGGGCTTAATATATTGCCT
>JBGUYG010000055.1:0-5600 GCA_045118535.1 Paludibacteraceae bacterium | reverse complement strand
CACCAGCCTTTACTCCAGTACCGTGCGATGCGGGTTGTAAATAAACGCGTGCACCACCGAATTTAGAGTATTGCTCATGTGGAATAGTACCTTTCAAGATGGGCACTTTGATGAGGTTTTTCTTGGCTGCTTCGGTACCTTTCGCAATCGCTGCGGTAACTTCGCCTGCTTTACCTAACCCCCAGCCCACGATGCCGTTACCATCACCTACAACAACAATAGCTGCAAATGTAAATGTACGACCACCTTTGGTTACTTTGGTAACTCGGTTCACCGCTACTAAACGGTCTTTCAGTTCCAAGTCAGTTGCTGTTTTAACTCTATTCATAACTATTCTTGTTGTTTAGAATTTCAGACCTGCCTCACGAGCAGCATCTGCTAATTGTTTTACTCTTCCGTGATAAAGGTAACCATTGCGGTCAAAAACGATGGTAGAAATACCCGCTTTTTGTGCATTTTGAGCAATCAATTTGCCAACCTGAGCCGCTTTTTCGGTCTTTGTCATCTTCTCTTTTATTCCCAACGAAGACGCACTCGCAAGCGTTTTGCCCTGAGTATCATCAATCAATTGGACATATATCTGGCTATTACTACGAAAAACAGACATACGAGGACAAGTCGTTGTACCTGAAATTTTAGAGCGTATGCGTTGTTTTATCTTTAATCTTCTTGCTATTTTCTGTTCCATAATTCTAACTATTTACTTGCAGTTTTACCAGCCTTACGACGAATAACTTCACCTTGGAAACGAATACCTTTACCTTTGTAAGGTTCGGGCTTACGGAAAGAACGAATCTTTGCACATACTTGTCCAATCAGCTGTTTGTCCGCAGACTCTAAAATAACTAATGGATTTTGGTTACGCTCCGACTTCGTTTCGATTTTTATCTCCTTGGGGAGTTCCAAATAAATCGGGTGCGTATAACCCAACGAAAAATTCAACACTTGGGGCTTGAGCAACTCAACACGATAACCCACACCGACCAACTCTAACACTTTGGTATATCCTTCGCTAACGCCATGAACCATATTGGCTATCAAGGCACGATATAAACCATGTTTTGCACGACTTTCTTTCTCGTTATTGGGACGAGTTACATGGCAAACGCCGTCTTCTACGGTAACTGTGATGAGGGAATCAACGGCTTGCACCAATTCGCCCTTAGGACCTTTCACCGTAACTACGTTGTCGGCACTTACATTTACGCTTACTCCAGAAGGAATAGCAATAGGTAATTTTCCAATTCTTGACATAACTACTTCCTCCTAATAAACATAACATAAAACTTCGCCACCTAATTTTTGAGCGAGAGCCTCTTTATTCGTCATCACACCTTTGGAGGTGGAGAGAATAGCGATACCCAAGCCGTTCAATACACGGGGCATTTCACGATAACCAACATACTGTCTCAAACCTGGGGTTGAAACACGTTGCAAACTCTTGATAGCGTTAACTTTATTAACTCTATCGTACTTCAAGGCGATTTTGATTGTGCCTTGGGGACCATCATCTACGAACTTGTAAGAAAGAATATATCCTTTCTCAAACAGAATTCGCGTGATTGCTTTTTTCAGATTCGAAGCTGGCACTTCAACTACTTCGTGCCGAGCCTTGATTGCATTTCTGACACGTGTCAGATAATCTGCGATAGGATCTGTCATACTGTTTAAATTAATCCCGCCTGTCGGGACAATATTTAATTTATAAAATTTAACTATGTGCTATCTGCACAAAAAACCTCGCAAAGTTATAGTATTTTTTTGATTAAAAAAAATTTTTTTAAGCTGGCAAAACACAATGTAATCGCTTTTTAAAACGTTTTTAAAAATCAAATTTCATCATTATAAAAAAAGAGCAAGATAAAATATCCTGCCCTCTAATTTATTGTAAGTTAACAAAATACTTATTTTTGCTCTTGGAGGAAACGCTCAATGGAAACCACTGCTTGTTTTACATCGTCCTCGCCCTTGAGCATCTTTTCGAGTGGGCATTCGCCGTGATTTTTGCTATCCATGATAACATCTACCACTTCGTCATATTCCACAACAATTTCGTATTGTGTCAACAAACGCAAAGCATCTTTACTAATCACATTTGTAGCAACAAAACGCACACCACCTTCAATCATCAAGAAAGCAGCAGCCGTACCGATAATCTTATCTGCTACAGCAGCACCATGAAGGATAGTCGTAGATTTCAAATCTAACAAATCCCTCACGCCTTTTTGTGTGTAGGTCGTTTCTTTACCGTGCGAGCGAACCACCAATGAATAGCCGTTTTCGTTCAATTTTGCCAACATATCCTTGCCATCAATGCTTTGCAAGATGTATTCGCGGCTTCCGAGTCCTATTTTTGCAGCATGTTCAATGGTGTGCACGCCGTGTTGTTTGTCAATGCGATTGAGCAAGTCGGTAGGATCATTCGTTGCGGTAACTTGTTGGCTGTTGATGATGTCAACGCATGCTTGGTCAAGAGCCACAGGGTCGAGTGAAGCCAGAATACCATAGTCTTCCAATTTCACAGGTGCAGGATGATCTACACAGTCGCAGTCAATGCTCATGTTGTTCATCACGCTGATGTAGATAATGCCTTTTTTCTTGGTGAAATAGTCCGTTACGGCTTGTGCAGCAGCTGCCATACTCTCAAGGAAGCCTTCTTGGTCGCCGATGTATTCGGGTGTCCATAACTTATCCATATCCAATTGTTCCATCTTACCTGCGGAGTGGATATAAGCCTTTCCGTTTTTGCTTGCACAGCCAATAGAGAGGTTTTTCAACGCTCCACCATAGCCACCCATTGGGTGCCCTTTGAAGTGGTTGAGGGCAATCATAAAGTCATATTTTTCCATGTGGCTACCCACGAGGTCATATTTGATATGGGACTCATCTTGCACAGGGATTTTGATCTCGCCTTCCTCGTCCATAATGTCCACCTTGAAATACTTGGTGAAGCCGTGTTGTTCAATGACTTTCCAATGGTTTTCCGATGTGTTACGTTCGTCTTTTTCGTTGCCAGGACCACTTCCGTAGGCGGTATTGCATTCCACAATCGTACCGTTAACGCCAAGCACCAAGTCTTTGATAAGTCCGGGTTTCAAGTAGTTAGGGTTGCTACCTTCGCCTGTGGAGATTTTCACAGCCACATTCCCGTCCGCTTTTACGCCAAGTGCTTCGTAAATTTTAACCAAACTTTCGGGAGTAATCTCTTGCGTAACATACACGACAGAAACCTTTTTATCAGCTTCTGCATTACTTTTTTGTTTTTGACAACTGACTATCATTGCGATAAAACAGGTTAAAAGAATTATTTTTTTCATACTCTTAAAAATTATTTTCTATTAAAATAGATCATAGTTAAAATCTTCTATCACATCCATAATCGCCTCCTCTTCTTTTTTCTTTGACGGCTTACTGCTGTTGTATGAGGGTTGTTGCACCACATCCTCTCGTTCTACCAATTGGAAGGGCATATCCTCAAGCAACAAATAGTAATAACGCAACTCATTACGACTATCAAAATAATAAGTCGGGTCTTCACGTAATAAAACGAGCTTATCGTAATCGTAATGCAATTGTTTGATAAACCTATCTACACGGATACGTGGCACCATATTAAAATCTTGCACTTCATCTATTTTTGCATTCGCCAGAACAGAATTCGACTTCACATTGGTTAGTCCACTAATACGGGCAAAAATATCGCCCAAACTCATATCGTTATAGTTTTCAGTCGCTCCTATAAACGTTTCCGCTAAAAACGCCAATGCGTCCCGTGTGTTATTGTATATATTATCTTGCGAATAATCAATCATTTGTAAGGCCTTAGATAGCGACGAAATCAACAGATTCAACTCTTGTTGCGAAATAAACACCGAAGGGATAAGCACCTCTTTTTGTACCGAAAAATTAGACGTATATCCTTTGACTTTGAGGGTTATATTCTGCTGTTTGAGCAAATGTATATCATCTGTCGTTAGTCCTCGAGAATTCAAGAAGGCAATAGCGGCTGTTGAGAAATCGGGGTCTTCGGATGGGTCTTCATTCAAGCCTTCCAACACGGTTTGCATAATAACGAGGTTTTCATTTACCTGCCGCTTAAAATCGATAATCCTATCCTCAACCAACTCTTGCAAAATCTCTGGTTTCTCGTTACGGTCAATTTCGGCAAATCGGAAACAAGCCGAAACGATCTCATAAGCCTCACTACGATACGTATATAACTGATTTTTCAGCGAGAAATTAGACCTTGAAATGCGTTTATCGGTTATCGCACGCAACGTACTCAACATAATCCTTTGTACTTGCCACGTGAAGTTATGGTACTCTGGACGGTCGGGGTGGTTGGCTTGGAAAGCGATAAAGTTCACTTTATACGTAGACATCTTCGCTATCAACTCAGCCGATGTAACCCGCTTATCCATTGGGTCGTTGGCTATATCTCCAACCAATACAATGAAATTACAATTATCTTTGCTCCATTTCATCGTATCCAATGCGGTTTTCATGCCCAGATACATCGCTCCATATTTCTTTTGTCCTACCGAGCGACATTCGCGTTTGGTAATCCACTGACTCGCTTTTTTATAGTCCTCTGTCAACGGCAACACTTCGATCATTCGGTCATGTTTTTGGTCAGCATAGTCACGATAAATCACGGCACCGAAGGAAATATCCGAGCCTTGCATCTCTTTTTGTGCCATAGCGTGCGTGATGGAATTGGCTACTGGCTGGTAATATTTACGCATACTTGGTGTTCCGTCCATCACAAACACGATATTGATTTTGCTATATAACTTCTGCAATTCGTTTATTTTAGCTCGTAAATTATCTATACGGCGTGCAAAATCTTCTTTATCTTTTGCCGAGATGTTATAGGTACTAACAACTGCCACTTGCGAGATGCCATCTTCTTCCTTTTCCAAGACTGGCAGACGCATTTTATCGGGTGCCCAACGGTAACGAGACACCTGATCGCTCCAAATACATTTAGAACCAAAGGCTGAATCTTGACGTGTAGCGGATTTTTGTTTAAAGCTTTTGGCATCAGGTATATTCGTGTAAACATTCACGACTTGCTTATTTTCGTCATCTCCAAAGTTGGGTTCATAGCAAAAACGATCATTCCAAACCGTGTATAAATCCTTGCTCATCCAACCCATTTTAGAGGTATAAATGCGGTTGTTAATTTTACTATCGGGGAACAATAAAGCATTACCATTCACCACTTTATACACGAAATAATGTTCAAGGTCTGTAACACGCCGCTTCGTTCCGATATGACGGATAGGTGATTTGCTAAATTCGGGCGATGTGTTCCAGAAGTTATGGTCTTCAATTACGTCCTTCGAATCCTTTAACACAAAGGCTTTCTTATACACTTGATTCACTGTCCTCGGGCATGTTGACCAAAGCAACAACTCGTCTAAATGCACCCAACCTTGTGGGCGAGCGTGCGGCGAGATAACTAAACTGGCATGTTCGCGTTTTTCGGAGTACAGTAAAGCAAAATCGCCCTCTATCCGAGCCACATAAAGCACATCTCTTTCATTCATAAAGGAGAAGACACATACTACTTCGGCACCTCGATTCGGTGCTGCATA
>JBGUYG010000054.1:0-9556 GCA_045118535.1 Paludibacteraceae bacterium | reverse complement strand
ATAGTGGCTTGTGCGTTGTTTATTTTAACCTTAAAATCGCTTATGGTGGTTTGTGCATCTTTTGTTTGCTGCTCAATATTCGTTAAGCGAGTTTTCAATCCCTCTATTTCGTCCTCCATCACACGCACCTCAAAAGGCAATTCGCCTGCCAAAGTGCGTAATTCATCAATTTTTGAATCAATGGTTTGTAACTCGTACAAAAGTTGTAATTTTTTTTCTATTGTTAAATTTTTCATTCTATTTTGTAATTTATTTTTGTTCTTCTTTTTCTTCAAATTCTGTTATCCCGCTATTGGTGAGGATATTGTACCACGACAACAATTTGCGTATATCGGTTGGGTACACTCTATCACGGTCATAATCGGGTAACACTTGCTCCAAATACTCCCGCAATTGGTCGTTGGACAAGGCTTTAATTTCTTGATTGATAACCTGTTTGTTTTCCTTTTTTTGTATTGAAGTAAGCACGGAAGAGAGTGCGATTTGCCCGTCATTGGTGTAGATTTGTATATCTGCAAGCGTGCTTATCCTATCGCGTGCAAAAACAGGAATACGTTTTTTATCGATTAACGACTCCACAATCAATTTACCGTTGGCATTTACAACCTTTTTGTATAGCCCCGGCTTTCCTACTATGCAAAATATATCACTTAACATATAACTGAATTATCACGCGAAGATACAATAAAAAAAATAAATGACAAAATCTATTCAAAAAAACGTATTTTTGCAAATAGAATGATGTCGCAACAAGATACTTTTTATATGCAAATGGCTTTGCAAGAAGCACACAACGCTTTGCAGGAAGACGAAGTGCCAATCGGGTGCGTGATTGTTTGTGAAAATCAAGTTATCGGTCGGGGACATAACATGACCGAACGCCTGAAAGATGCTACTTCGCACGCCGAAATGCAAGCCATCACAGCCGCTTGTGCCACGTTGGGTGGAAAGTATCTGCAAAATTGCACGTTGTATGTAACGGTTGAGCCGTGTGTGATGTGTGCAGGGGCGATAGCGTGGACGCAAATAAAACGGTTGGTGTATGGCACGCCCGACATCAAAAAAGGATATACACAATTAACCAATGCTTCGTTTTTGCCCAAATGTGAAGTAATTAAAGGCGTTTTGGAAGATGAATGCAGAGAGTTAATGCAAAGTTTTTTTGAGAAAAAAAGGAAGAAATATGAAACAATATGTTGAACAAGATGCTAATGGTGCCTCAAACTCTTGGAAAAAAATCGTTATTTTTTCGGTTTTAATCGCTTTAATTGCGGGTACAATCTACCTTTTCCCAGATTATCGAAAGGTATTCAATTACACTTACGAGGTCGGGAAGCCGTGGACATATAACACGGTCGTTGCCCAAGAGGATTTTCCAATCTATAAAACCGATGCACAATTAGCCAAAGAACGTGCCGAAGTGATGCACTCGTACACGCCTTACTACACGATTCAAACCGATATTTCGCAAGATATTTTGGTGATTTCATCGGAGGAAAAAGATAAATGGAAAAAGCAAGGTGTGGAAGAAATTGCCATTTTGCATAACCGAAAGGCAAGTTTGTACAACATCGATTCATTATATAGTCCCAAAATGGCTTATTTGGCTTTTGGAAAAGAGTATTTGGTTAATTTACAATATGATAGCATCACTTCGCAAACCGTTTTGAAAAGTGTTTTGTCGCGTATTACGCCTACGCAAGGGGTGGTGCAAAAAGGCGAAAAAATCATTGATAATGGCGATATTGTTACCGAAGAAACGGCACGGATCCTCAAAACTTTGGAAATCAATAGTAGCGAAAAGACAGTCGGCTATCACGAACGATTGTTCGCAAATATCGCTGTGGGTGTACTGATAACGCTGTTTTTTGGCTGTTTTATGCTATATGTCTTTGTGTTTCGCCCTGAGTATTTGACGCAAATCAATACGATGCTTTTTTTCTATCTCATCTCGGGGATTATCATTGCGGCGATGCTTTGTTTGGTGCGATACACGAATTGGAGCGTGTATTTTGTGCCTATTTTATGGATACCAACGATGGTGCGTGTGTTTTATGATTCGCGTACGGCACTTTTTTTATACCTCACCAATCTGCTGATTATTTCGTTGGCAGTACCTGATTCGTTCGTCTATTTACTGATACAAATCACGGTTGGCATGGTGGTTGTTTCGAATATCAAAATTATGACGCAACGCTCGCAACTTGCCCGCATTTCTATTTACGCTTTTCTTTCGTATAGCATATTGTATGCAGCGATTGTTGTGGCCACCACGGGCGATTGGCACAAAATAGATTGGGTGCAATTTATTGCGTTTGCGGCTAATGCGTTTGCTTTGTTGGGTGCCTACGGTTTGATTATTGTGTTTGAGAAAATGTTTGGGTTGACCAGTAGCATTACGCTCATCGAATTGGCGAATATCAGTTCGGATTTGATGCTTCGTTTTGCGGAGCAATGCGAGGGCAGTTTCCAGCATAGTTTGCAAGTGAGTGCTTTGGCGACCGAGGCAGCGAAACGTATCAATGCCAATGTTTTGTTGGTGCGAGCAGGGGCTTTGTATCACGATATTGGCAAGATGGCACATCCGAGTAATTTTATTGAAAATCAATCACATGGGCGTAACCCTTTGTTGGATTTATCACCTATTGATGCTGCCCAAGCGGTTATTTCGCACGTTGCGGACGGCGTGAACATTGCTCGAAAAAACGGTATTCCGCAAGTGATCATCAATTTTATTACCACCCATCATGGCGACTCGTTGGTGAAATTTTTCTATACCAACTACGCCAATGCACACCCTAATGAAAAAGTAGATGAATCGCTGTTCCGCTACCATGGTCCGCGTCCGATGGACAAAGAATGTGCCATTGTGATGATGGCCGATGGGGTGGAGGCACGCTCGCGGACGCTGTCGGTTTATACGGAGGAGACGATTAGCGAGATGGTGGACGATATGATTGACATGCAGATGAAAGACCACCAATTTGATAATACGCCGTTGAGTTTTAAAGATGTAACGATTGTACGGGCGGTGTTTAAGGAAAAACTGATTGCCGCACATCATAAACGAATTAAATATCCAACATTAAACCAACCCTAAAAACAGCGTTTCGATGGATTATCCTTTGTTTTTGGCTCCGATGGAAGATGTGACGGATCCTGCCTTTCGGCTTTTGTGTAAGCGATTTGGGGCGGATAGAGTCTATACGGAATTTATCAATGCTGATGCACTCATTCGTGATATTCCGCAGATGTGTCGCAAACTCAAAATAAGTGACGAAGAGCGACCTGTTTCCATCCAAATCTATGGTCGGAACGTGGAATCGATGGTGCAAGCCGCGAAAATTGTGGAGCAAGTTTCGCCCGATTTTATTGATTTGAACTTTGGTTGTCCTGTAAAAAAAATTGCAGGAAAAGGGGCTGGGGCAGGGCTTTTACAAAATATACCACTTTTGTTGGAAATTACACGTCAAGTGGTCAAAGCCGTGAACATTCCCGTCACTGTCAAAACAAGGTTGGGTTGGGACGAACAAAGCAAAAATATCGTTCAATTAGCCGAGCAGTTGCAAGATTGTGGCATAGCAGAACTGACGATTCACGGGCGGACACGTTCGGCGATGTATCGTGGCGAAGCCGATTGGACACTGATTGGCGAAGTGAAAAATAACCCACGCATGCACATCCCCATTATCGGCAATGGCGACATCACTACTCCCGAACAAACCAAGTTATACTTTGAACGCTACGGCGTAGATGCGATTATGATTGGGCGTGCCACGTTCGGGAACCCTTGGCTTTTTGAAGACATTAAATACTTCTTGCAGCATAATCAATCCTTTCCGACACGCTCTATGCAGTCCAAAATAGACATTCTCAAAGAGCACATCGCAAAGTCCATTGAGTGGGTGGGGGACGAACGCAGAGGCATTGTGCATTGTCGCCGTCATTTTGCTAACTCGCCTGTATTCAAAGGCTTGAACGATTTTAGGCAGACACGCATTGAGTTACTTCGTGCCGAAACCAAGGAAGCCGTTTTCTCTATCATGGACAAGATTGTACAAAAATGGGGTAAATAATTTTTACCCCATTCTTTTTATGTAGATTTTTACCAAATCCTACCATCCTTCATCTAAGACTGCACCTGGAATGATAATCTCGATACTAACAGAACGTTTATCTCGTTCATTCGAGCGTTTAATAACGGCGATTTTCTTAAATGATGCGTTTTCATTGTTATCCGAGAATACTTCAATCTGTTTTAAGAATTGCTCTACGTGTATGGTACGCAAATATGCCAACTCGTGATTATTCTTAACAGGTGAATTCGCGGTTAAGTATACTTTTTGCGTAACACCTTTCTGTCGAATAGCCCCTTTACATTCGCCAAACTCACCTCTATAACGCAATGTACTCTTAATAGGTGTTGGGTCGGCGTGTCCAATAATACGGACGGTAACGGCTCTATTTTCTCCTTCAAAGTATTGAGCATAATCATTTTGCACTTTCTCTTTCACATAGTATAACATCTCCTCACAACCCTTTGAAGAAGTGTACAAGTAAGCACCAGGAGCATAATCATCACCAGGACCATAAAGGTTAATCTTTGGACTCGTTACCGAATACGAGAAGCGAAGGATTAAGTCACCATTTGCTACCTGTGGAGTCAACTTCACAGTGATATTATTTATCTTTTCGGTCTCAGGCTTGAATGATGGACCTTCTTTTTGAGGTTGTGCTTGTGGTCTCTCTGTAGGTTTCACCTGTGGCTTCTCTGCTGGCTTTTCTTGTGGTTGCTCAACTGGAGGAGTACCTGTAGTAGAGGTTAAGAACGTAGTATCGATACCACCTGGCTTTACTTCTTCCGTAGGAATGACCGTATCCTTTATAGGTTCGGGTTCTTTTACTACTTTTGGTGCTTCTTTCTTCTCTTTCGGTTTCTTCTCTTTTTCTTCTTTCTCTTTCTCCTTCTTATCAAAATTGCTGAAAGGGAAGGCTAAAGAAAGAGCAACTTCAAAGCCTCTGTTAGTACGTTTACCAAATACGTAGTCTTGGGTTTGAGGATTGCCTGATGCAAAAGGCGAAGGTTGCCCAACATCTACGGAATTGCCGTATGAATCTGTTTTCTTTGTACTATATGTCGGGAAGTTATTCCATAAGCCTAAAGTATAGTTGCCCTCTACGGCTACGAAATAATCATTACCCTTACGTGTGTTAATCACGCCACGAAAACCTAAACCGCCCATTACGCCAAAGTCGGGCAACATAACCAACTCTTTTTTAATTCTTTCGGTGGTTTTGATGCCATTTGTGGGACCATGCGAATAGGTTCCATCAAAGCGATAACTTGCGTAAGGCATAGCAAAAAGATACGGTTGGAAATTAGATTTATTGAATAGATACATCAAAAAACCCAACCTAAAATCGGCATATCTTTGCCGTAGTTTGTACGTATAATCAGGTAAATCTGCCTCACTATCGGTTTTCAATAAAACGCCCCGCTCTGCATACGCAAATTCGGTACGGATAGCAAAGCCACCCGCCATATTCCATTCAAAAAAGAGCGAGCCGTTAGGCATATACATTGTGGAATGGTTGAGATAGTTGTAACTCTCATCGGAGAAGGCCATGTCTGGGAAGGTTAAACCACCTTTGATACCCATAGAACCACCCCGTGCCGAGCCACGCAAGGCGTATACGTGCGTTACACTACACACCGCCACAAAGAGTATTAACAGGATTCTGAGTCTTTTCATATAATCGTTAAGTTTAGGTTTTTCGCAAAATTTCCACAAAGGTACCTTTTTTATTTGAAAATAAAAAATATAATTTTTGCATATTGCATCAAAAAATGACGAATAGGGATAAATCCATCGAGTAGGGGCGTATTGTTATTGCTTTAAGAGCCAATCTATGACATTTAATTTGCGAATACCATCTATATTCGCAGTATCAAAATCCATTGTCAGAAGGTACTTGGGATAGGAATCCTTTATTTTCCTTAATGACGAGATTTCCCGATTTAGTGTTTTTTCGTCATTAGCAGTATAGGCAATTTGATAAAACTCTCTTTCACCATTATGCTTCATAACCACAAAATCAACTTCTCCTTTTTCTGTACGTCCTGCATATACTTCGCCTCCTCTACGCAACAACTCAAAATAGATAACATTTTCTAATTTGTGCCCTAAATCAATCGTTGGTACATTGGTTTGTAACAAATTCCTAAAGCCCAAATCAACCGCATAATACTTATAATTGCTTGCCAACAAGCGTTTACCTTTTATATTGTATAAGCGAACAGGGTAAATAAGATATGATTCCGAAAAATAGTGCAAATACTTAAGGACGGTATTGTGTGATATGGGTCGTTTCGACTCTTTGCTTAAAGTATCCGCTATGTTATTAGGTGACACTACGCTTCCGATACTATCGTATATAAAATTGATAATACGTTGTAACGTATCAAATTTGCGGAGTTTGTTTCTTTGCAATATGTCTTTCACTACCACAGTGTCATACAAGGATTGTAAATAGGAATTAACCATTTCTGGTGCAGTTAGGGACAGATTAACGGCTTCGGGAAAACACGATGTATTCATATATTGCCGAAATAGTCTATCGGTATTTTGTTCATTGGGGAAAGCAGCCACATATTCGGCGAAAGAGAATGGATGTAAGTTGATTGCAATATACCTTCCCGAAAGCAATGTACTCAACTCACTGGATAACAGATAAGCATTAGAACCCGTAATATATAGGTCAATGTTTTTCTTGACATATAACGCATCAACAAGTTTCTCAAAGTTGGGGAGTTGTTGAATTTCGTCTAAGAAAACATATCGTTTGGGTATATTGGGGAGACTATCCATAATGTAATCGTACACTTCCTCCCAATGCTCAAATTTTGCATTTTCTTTTTCTTCAAAATTGAGTGAGAGGACAGCATTTTCTTGTACACCCTGTTCGTACAAATAATGCCTAAAAGCCAATAACAAGGTTGATTTTCCGCATCTGCGAATGCCTGTTACTACTTTTATAACGTCTTGGTCTCGTAATTTTACGAGTTGCGACAAATATGAATCTCGTTTAACCATACTATAATTCTACTGACGAAATTTGTAGTTTTTAGTGATTTTCGTCATTAGCGTTACAAAAGTACAAAAATAATTTATTATGAAACGAAAAGTTTCATTTTTTTGCAGTGTTAAACTTGCATAAGATTTGTGGAAATGAAATAAAAATGCTACATTTGTAGCAAATATCAACCAAAATGACACGCAGCGAATTTATTGAGAAGCACAAGGCTTTGTTTTGGTATACGCCAGAAAATCAGAAACAAGACATCAGCGATTCTTTGTTGATAGAGACAATTTTTAACGAAGGAACGCTTGATGATTGTCGTCAACTCATTGAAACGCTGGGTGGTAAGCATGTGGCACAGGTGTTTTTTGCGGCAAAAGGCAGACAAAAGGCGAACTATTATCCTGAGATTTATCACTTTTTCTCATTAGTCTTAAAAAAGTATGTATAAGGAGATTTTAAGCGAAAAACAAATTGAATTATTGTCTGTTATGGAACAATTCAAACGAGAATACTACCTTGTTGGTGGTACGGCTATTGCGTTGCATATAGGACATAGACGTTCAATTGATTTTGATCTGTTCAAACTTTCGCCAATAAATCACAAAAAGAATCTTGACAAATTGAATGCATCCATTTTTTCGTACAAAGTAACTCGACGCGTAGAAGAGCAAATGAATTTGATTATTAACGATGTAAAGGTGACTTTTTTTCAATATCCGTTTGACATAAAGGCAACCGAAAAGTTTGAAAATATCTTTCGCATACCCTCTTTGATTGACTTAGCGGCCATGAAAGCATACGCATTAGGTCGCCGCTCCAAATGGAAAGACTATGTAGATTTGTTTTTTCTCCTCACTGAGCATTTTTCGATAGGACAAATTTCCGCAAGAGCAAATGAGATTTTTGGAAACTTGTATTCCGAAAAACTATTTCGCTCTCAACTATGCTATTTCGGTGACGTTGACTATACCGAACAAATAGATTATCTTTTTGCTAACCCACCTTCGGACGAAACAATCCAGGAAAAACTAACCCAAATTGCCGTAGAATTTTAATTTAGTGAGCAGTCAGCCTTTGTTCTATGAATAAATTTAAACAAAAAAATACCGATTGAAAATTCAACCGGTATTTCAGAACATTCAGGTTCTATATTAGAATCTGTATGCTACGCCAATAACAATTGCACCAGATTTCTCTTTTTCCTTGTCAGCATCATACCATTTGGTAAACATATCGTGCCATTGAACAGAAAGATCCCAATTTTTCTCTTCGCCAAATTGTTTGTTGAGTTGGAAAGTACCGTAGATAGGAGAATCTTTTTTAACTTTCACACGTTCTCCTTCTTTTACTTCATAATCACCTGCCCAATATTTTGCACGAGGAGCATCTTTGGTGTAGTAGATAGCCTTGAGACCAATTTGGAAATCACCTGGGAGATAGAAAGTAGGCGAAACACGTATGTCAGCAAATGTTTTTTTGTCAACGCCTTCTGGTGCTTTAGCAAGGCTGTAGATATTGAAACCACCCGTCAAGCCGAGGAAACTGTTCTTGTAGTATAAAGAACCGTCTACTGTCCAATAACTATATTTAGATTTGTCTACATTATCTGTTTTTGCTTGATAGAAGCTACCACCCACTTTTGCCGTGAAGTTCGTTTTACCAAAACCATATTGCAATCTGTATTGGTCAATGATTACATCGTTATCAAGACCTTTTAAATCTTTATTAGCCAATACATAATCTGAAAAATCCTTAGCATTGTCAGCGCCTGTAAAGAGGAGAGAAGCACCAGCACTTGGATTACGGAACTTGCGGAAGTAACCTACTTGAACTTGTTGGCTACCAAAGGTAAATACTGCACTACCTTGGATATTGTTACGCATATCTGTTTTAGAAAAATCTTCTGTAAGAGCAGTATTGCTAAAATCGTAATATTTGTATTTGTAGAACATCAAACGATCACCAATGGTCAAACGCACAGGACCAACGATATAGTTGAAAGACAAGTAAGCATCGTTGTTCATTCCATAATAAGAATTTCTCTCCCAAGCATAGCCTAAATCTTTACCATATCTGAAAACATCAGCATCACCTTCGTAACCGATCATCATCGACAAACCTTTTGCAAGAGGTGTGTTTACCTCAGCCAACCACAAAAGACCATGTTTTTTAGAACTTACAGTAGGCGTTGGAGCATTGGTATAAGCCCACGAAGCACAGAGCAATAATTCTGTTCCTTTGTCGTTGAAGTTATGGAAATAGCGGAAACGTGCCATCACATCATCTTGACGATTGCCACTAATAGCACTACTTGTAGTAGAAGATTGTGTCAAGTAGCTTAACAATTTATCTTTGTCAGTGAAACGGTTTGTCATCTGCAAGTGAACTTTCTCTTCAGAACCATTTGTTCTTCCGTCAAAGAGATCGTTGTTCTTGTAGGTGAAAGACGACCAAATGTCTGTTTTCTCGCTAC
>JBGUYG010000053.1:0-20704 GCA_045118535.1 Paludibacteraceae bacterium | reverse complement strand
TCAATTACGCCGATGGTACTGCAGTAACATGTGGGAGAGTAGGAAACCGCCACTTTGACGCTCCAAGAGAAATCTTGGGGCGTTTTTGTTGTTGTGTATAGAATAAAAGATTTCGCAGAATGATATATTTTTCTTGCAATATCATAATTTTTTAGTAATTTTGCGACTGAATCTATGCCGAAGCCGTAATTTTACGGCGGTTGGGTGTGGGTTCAATACATATTGATATAGCGTTTATTGACGCTTTGCATTTGATCGACAGAAACTTCGCAACTTTCGTCAAATAGGTCAAAATCAAAGTAGCAGTAGATGCCTATGGGTATGACATTACCCGCTTTTGTCGTTTTCGGCAAAGCGTTGTCATATCGGCGTAGGTTTCCTGTTGTTTATTTGACCTATTGGGCAATGCGAAGGCCTCTGTTGATGAGTAAGCAACATGAGGTCTGCGTCTTTTTTGTATATATACAAAAAGCAAAAATAATATGGAGTAAGCCGAAAAGCCACAAGTGAGTAGGCAAAAAATTAAATTTACAAAACAATGAAAAAGATTTTTTTATTCGCTACAATCGTAGCACTGTCATTTGCAGTTATTCCAGCAAATGCACAAAGTCGTAAAGACAAAAAAGCCGCTGAAAAAGCGAACTGGGAAATGAAGCAACAGCAACAACGCGAAGAGGAGGAGTTGAAGCACAAAATGAAAATGGATAGTATTGCCAATGCACAAAAACGAGCAGAAGAAAAAGCACAAATGGAGTATGAAGCGGACAAAAGACAAAGGGAATCTGAAGCAGCAATCGCTGCTATGAAATTGCAAAATGCACAAAAAGCAACAGCTATACAACTTGAACAGAAAATTCTCATACCTTGCATTGGAGACAGTTATGATAAGCCAGGTGAATACATGGCTGGTCTTGGTATTGTAGAAAATCAAACTGACCGTACACGAGGAACTATGCAAGCAAATCGGGCTGCAATAGAAGATATTGCAACTCGTTTCATTGGTACTGTATCAAATGCCGTTAGTCAATATGCTAAGGATGTCAATACACGTCAACGAGAAAAGGTTAAAGAAGATGAATTGGAAGGAGAAGCAACTGTTATTGGAAAGAAGGCCATTGAACAACATGCGAATATTGTTTGCCGTGATTATAGAACAGCAGATGATGGAACTTATACCTGTTATGTTGCAATTCATGTGCCTCTTGGTAAGATTATTAATGATTTACAAAACCAGATGCAAGTGCTTCAAGTTGATGCAGATCGTGCACGTTTCCGTCAGTTCGTAGAACAAGAACTTGGCAAACAAGCAGCTGAAAAAGAGGCTGAACAAAAACAAATTAATGCACTTCGCCAATCATCATATGGCTTATAATATGAGAAGCAAGTTTTTTATATCCATTATGACGGCAATCCTAATGCCTGCTTTCGGGTGGGCATTGGGGTTCCCTAAATGGGTCAAACGCTTGCCTAAAGCAGGAAATGATACCTATTACTATCGCGTTACAAAAGCCGAAGGAAAGGATTATGAGCAAGCGTATGTTAAAGCATTTTCGATGGCGATTTTAGAAAGTCAATGGAAATTAGGCGTAAAACTTACCAAAACAAGCGATGCACAAACTATTGAAAAGACCTTACAGCAAGACCTTACTCTTAAAAACAGCAATATGAATCTGCCAATGAACAAAGTTTGCGAATACGAGCAAGCGAGTCCAAATGGTGGAGTTATTTTGTATTGTCTTTGGCAAGTGGCAACATACGGCAATATAAAAGTCAATTTTGATATGTTTTTAGATTGTGAATAATTATGAAACGAATTTTCTTTTTGCTTTTGCTAACTTATGGCGTAGTTTTATCGGCTTTCGCTCAGTCGTCGGTTCCCGCACAACCCGAATTATTGGAATACCCTCCGAAACCGAAATTCCATCCCGATTGGATAGTCAAAGCACCTCGTCCAACGAATAGCACCTATTTATATGTAGTTGAATCTGGCGAAGGGAAAAACGAAAATTCAGCACGGAATAGAGCGATAGCACGCGTCTTTCAAAGCACTGCTAATCGTATAGGCGTGTTTTTCTCTACCTCAGAAGTCAATCGTGCCGTGCAATCAGGACAAAGTTGGGATGTTATTTCGCGTAACATGAAAGTGCCTATTCATAAAGTATGTGAGTTCCCGAGAGAGATTGAGGAAAATCATTATAAAGTGTATGTTTTATGTCAAGTAGCAGTCAAAGGTAATATCACCCCACAATTTGACTATTCCGATGAGTGTGATAAGCATACTATTTATGACAAACGAAAGGCACGCTGGGAAAGAGAGCGTGATAGCATTGAAAAAATAAATAAAAAAATAATACACGATTATGAAAAGGCAATAGAGGACCATAAACGCAAAGCCAATGCGGGAGCATTTGTCGCTTCTACATTTATCCCTGGCATGGGGCAAATGATCAAAAAACATGGAGGAGCAGGAGCCGCATTCCTTATCAGTGAGTTGGCTCTCGCTGGGGGAGGAACGGCATGTTATTTCGTAGGGAAAGAGCAAACCAAAACAATGGAATCATTAGGCACAACATACGATGGCTATCTCATTGCCAAAAAGAAGAAAAAAATGATGGATATTGGTATGTTAGTGGGTTATGGAGGAGGTGCGTTGGTACATATCACCAATATGATACACGCTGCCTGTGTCAAGGATGATCGGCAAACCAATGTAACTTGGAGTATGGCGATGATTCCGACTAATGAATATGATAAATTCGCTTATGCCTTAGGGGTAGGCGTTAAAATAAATCTCTAAAAATTACAAATCATGAAACAAAAATACGTTTGGATAGGTTTTATAGCCGTTCTTGTTTTAGGAATTAGCACGTTTATGAGTTGTGATGATGATTCACACGATGTCGTGCGATTTGTTGGAAAAGCAGTGTATAGCGGGACTTCTGACCCGTTTGTGGATATACCCATTAAGGTTACGGACGGACAAAATACCCATTGCCAGACCACGACGGACGCAGGCGGTCAGTTCACGCTCACCGTACGTATTAGCGATATTGATGGGGCGTATTATTTGTTGGCAGGCGACTCTACGTGCGTGCCAAAGAGGGTAACCTTGGGAGGTTTTGGACGAATGGAGGTTGATTTAGGTTCCATTGAGGTGGAGGGACCCTCGTTGCCGATTGTGGAAACCAAGCCTGTTAGTGCGGTTGCGGCAAGTAGTGCAACTTGTGGCGGAAATGTCGTCAATGACGGGCGTATGCAAGTTACGGCACGAGGAATATGTTGGTCTACGTCAGAAGAACCGATGATTGAGGACTCACACACCACCAACGGCACGGGCAAAGGCGAGTTTCAAACCAAAATCACAGGATTGGAACGCAACACCACCTACTACGTGCGGGCATATGCCACCAATGCCAAAGGCACAGCATACGGAAACCAAGTAACCTTTGCAACCACCACGGGCTTGCCCACTGTAACCACGGCAGATATTACCAATATCACTGCAACCACGGCGAAATGCGGTGGCGAAGTTATTTCTGACGGTGGCTTTACGGTTACGGCACGAGGTATTTGTTGGAATACAATGGGCAATCCTGACATAAACGACTCGAAGACCACTAACGGAAACGGAAATGGTACGTTTACCAGCAATATGACAGGACTTACGCCGAATACGACTTATTATGTGCGAGCGTATGCAAAAAATGAGAAAGGAACGAATTATGGAGAAGAGAACATATTTAAAACCCTTGATGGAGTAGCAACAATAACTATTGCAGAGGCTACAAACATTACGGCTTCGTCGGCTACGTGCAGTGTTACCGTTACTGATGCAGGTGGAATTACTCTGAAAAGTTGTGGTATATGCTGGAGTACTAATCCCAATCCGACAACAGCAGACAACAAAACTGTTGCAAGTGGGCAACAATTAAATACGGCATATCCTTGTAATATGTCTAATTTGGAACCCAATACGACTTATTATATTCGAGGATATGCTATAACGGATGCAACAACGGCATATAGCACTCCAAAGACATTTACAACAAAAGATGGTAAAGCGGTTATTTCTTTGGGAGAAATATCAAATATTATGGCACTTACAGCTACTAGTAGTGTGAATATTTCCAATGCAGGAGGTGCTACTATACAAAGTTGTGGTATATGCTGGAGTACTAATCCCAATCCGACAACAGCAGACAACAAAACTGTTGCAAGTGGAAAACAATTAAATACGGCATATCCCTGTAATATGTCTAATTTGGAACCCAATACGACTTATTATGTTCGAGGATATGCTATAACGGATGCTACAACGGCATATAGCACTCCAAAGACATTTACAACAAAAGATGGTTTGCCAGTAGTTTCTACATCAGCAACCACTGCAACTTCAACAAAGATTACTTCAGGTGGAACTATTTCAAGCGATGGAGGATATTCAATAATAGAACGAGGAGTATGTTATAGTACAACGAATACGACACCCACTATTGCAGATGTGTATATTAATGAGGGAACAACAGGAACAGGCTCTTTCTCAGCAACTATAAATGGAGTATCGGTCAATACAACATATTATGTGCGTGCGTATGCTAAAAATATAATAGGTACAGCATATAGCAACAATGTTGTAACAGTAACTACGGGTAATGGATTACCATCCGTAACAACGACCGTTGTTGGAGAGAATGTAACTGAGAATACGGCTATTTCTGGAGGACAAGTGACAGATGAAGGAGGCTATTCAGTAACTGAACGCGGTGTATGCTGGAGCACATTGCCTTATCCGACTATCGCAGATAACAAAACGAGTAATGGCAGTGGAATTGGCTATTATTCTAGTACAATAACAGATATAAATTTATCTGGTAGCAATACTTACTACGTTCGTGCCTATGCTACTAATATCAATGGTACCGTATATGGGAATCAAGTGTTAGTAAGGAAGGAAAATCTGGACTATAAAAACCTTCCACTATTAAATTATGGAGGTTGCATTTATAAAATATATTATGGATTTGCTGACATGGGATATTATGAAGCAGTCGCTGCTTGCCAAAATTATTCAATAGCAGGCTATTCAGATTGGTATCTTCCTAGTAAGTCTGAAATAATGGCAATCTTTGAAGCTAATGGAAGCATTCAGGAAACTTCCACTACTCCTGATGCTCGCCCACGATATTTACAATTCCGTAGTAAACAAAATTATTGGGCAGATGGAAGATACTCTAGTTATGTTACATATACTTCAACATTTGATCATTACTCATCTGTATATGGAAACTTATATAGGTATGTATATACATGGGCATGGACGACATCATCACCCTATTCCTCTTACGGAGTGATTGCTGTCAGAAAAACATGCTATAATAATATCTATTGACGGATATATAAAGGGAAATGAATTAGTTGAATAAAACCTCGCAATATAATAGGTTAATTGTATAAAATTATGAATAAACTTATTTCAGAAATTAAAAGAATAGCAAATGAAAAAAAACAATTAATGGAGAATTATTCCAAAAACTCTCGTTCGTTTAGAGATGGTGGATTTGGAGGACATTCCGAGTATTGGGATTCTAATTATTGGGATGACGAATATGATGATTTAACGAAATACGCGGATCATGATACAGAATAGCATCTTAATCTTGTAGCTAATTGATAAGATAATTATTAATTTTCACTGATTAACGCATTTTATATTCACTAAATACTGGTAGATATGGTTGTAATTATTAAACCATCATATGGATGCAATTTGAATTGCCGATATTGTTATCTAAGTTCGGAGACGAAAACTTTCGATGCTTTTGATAGTGATTTTATCATTCCAATTATAACGCAAATTAAAAGATATTGTGAAGAACATCACAGGCAGAATCTAACCATAATATGGCATGGAGGAGAACCTCTATTGTGGGGAATTGAGAATTATAGGAAGGTTTTTTCTTATATGAAAGAAGAATTCTCTAATTATCCCTATAAGAATCTTATACAAACTAACTTAACTCTTTTAAATCAAGAGTACATAGATTTGTTTAAAAAGTATAGTGTCCGTTTAGGATTCTCTCTGGATGGTCCAAAGTTCATCCATGACAAACAGAGGGTGCTGAGAGGTGGACAGGGAACATTTGATTTGGTAATGGAAAAATTTTCTCTCTGTAAGAAAAATGATTATCATGTAGGCTGTATAACTGTTGCAACGAGAAATCACATTAGCCATATCTCTGATTTATATGCTTTCATGAATCAAAATAAAATCAACTTTAAGATGAACCCACTTTTTCGTTCTGGTGAAGCTGAAAAGAATGAAGTAGAATTGGGATTATCTGTTGGTGAATATGCGAAACTTGTTATCGATTTGTTTGACTTAATGTTTGACGACCCTAATTGTGATATTAGCAATTCCAATTTTGTTGAGATAGCCAGTAGTATTATTTCTAAGAAGACAGCTGGCTGTTTATTAGGTGAAAATTGTCAAGGGAATTTTTTAGCCATATCACCACGAGGAGATGTTTACCCTTGTGGTCGTTTCTGTGATAGTGGGTATGAAAAATATGCATATGGAAACTTACACTTTGATAGTTTTGCAAATATAGTGGATAAGATTTTTAAGTCGGAGCCATATAAACGCTATCAATATATAAAACAAGGAGAATGTAGTCATTGTAAATGGTTCAACATCTGTCATGGTGGTTGCTTGCATGATGGTTTTCTTGCCTCGGGTGATTTTAAGCACAAAACTTTTCTTTGTCCTGCATATAAAAAGATTTTTACTCATATTGAGAATAGCCTGCAAGAAAAAGGACTTGTAAAATAACGCTCGACAATGGTTATTTGTTTTATGTTGGTAGATAGTCGTAACTAAGAAGATCCCGCCATTTTGACGTTCCAAGAGAAATCTTGGGGCGTTTTTTTGTTGTGTTTGAATAAAATTAAGTCAGTTCTTAATTTGCATATTTCAAAAAAGAGCAGTACCTTTGCACAGAAAAGGAAAAAAATATGTCTTCGTCTTTTTACATATCGCAGTTATCACCCGTTTTATTTTGGGATATGGATACTGCACATATTGATACCGAACGTTATGCAGCGGGCTTGATTCAACGCGTTTTGGAGCATGGCACGTTGCAAGATTGGCGTCTGACACGCGATTATTACGGCATGGAGCGTATCGTGGCAGAATGCAAACGTATGCGTACCCTTGATGTTATGGCACTTTCCTTCATCTGTGCTATGTCCGACACCAAAAAAGAAGATTATCGATGCTATCACTTCAGACAATCCAACCCGACACTTTGGAACTCCTAAAACGGCTTGCTGTTCAACCAGAATTGCAAGAGACACGATTAGTAGGAGGAACCGCTATGGCGTTGCAATACGGTCATCGGCAATCTGTTGATTTGGATTTTTTCGGTCGTTTGCCCCAAGACCCAGAAGAACTTCTTGCTATGGCGAGTAAAGTGGGGCAAGTGGTGATACATAGTCGCTCCAAATTTATTCTACAGTTGGCGATAGATGAGGTGAAAGTAGATTTTGTAGACTATAGTCGCTATGCATGGATTGATACACCGATTGAAGAAAATGGCTTTATATTGGCTTCCGATAAGGATATTGCGGCAATGAAGATGAATGCGATTATGGGGCGTGGCACACGAAAAGATTTTATTGATTTATATGTGTTGCTTCAACGCTATTCTTTGGCAGAAATTATGGGATTTTATAAGCAAAAATATCCCGAGAGTTCGGAGTATCGAGCCTTGATAAGTATGACTTATTTTGAGGATGCCGAGATGCAGACGATGCCTACCATGTTCATTCCTACAAGTTGGGAGGAGATGAAATCCGTTATCATTCAAGCTGTTAAGGCATATCAGCAGTAAAATAAGTCCTTTATGCTATATATGGGAGAGTAGGAAACCGCCACTTTGACGCTCCAAGAGAAATCTTGGGGCGTTTTTTATGTGTTGTATACATATCCAGCGAGCAGGTACTAAGCCGACTCTATCCTATAAAATTGTACCAAAAAAAGCCCGCCGTGAGCAAAACGGCAGACCGATTACTTCGTGTTGTCCACCCTGTACCAGATTATTTCACAGTTGGCAAGTTTTGTGATGTCGTACTACCAAAGTCTTCTTAATCAATCAGCAGCAGTTCTTGACGTTTATAAGAGAGGAGCAACTTTTGTTTGACAAGTACCTCGCAACCGAAAAGCCCGTCGATGTTTTTGCTCTCTTGCAGAAAAGCTATGTCGGAGAACACTGTCTGCTGTTTCTTGAACGTGCGTCCGCCGAGCGTAAGGGTGGTCTTGCCTTTGGTGATTGCTGCCTGTCCTTCGCCATAGCCTATGAGGCTGTCTTTCTTGATGCCTTTGACCGAAGAAGAATGCTGTTCGAGCCAATCGGTAGAGAGGAGGTTGGTCTGGGCTCCGCTGTCAAATGCCAGCATTGCAGATGTACCGCCTACTTCGCATTCAAAAGCTAACAGATGACCTTTATCCACACCGCTCACCGTCTGAGAGCGATACCCCTCGTTTTTTAGCCATTGGTAGGTGATATCGGGGTTTAGCAGCACTATCTCGCCACGCTTGAAGTCAAACAGCACATCGAAATCCTTGTAAAAACTCTGACCCAGAATGCCATGTACCGTTACACCGACGACCTCCAGATTGCTCAGGTCTGATGTCATGATGTCAGTCTCGCTGAGTGAAACACCACCCATGTTCATCAACTTTATGTGGTGCATACCACTGACTGTCCCTGTGCCGACTGCACCATGACCACCGCTTCCCATCACTTGACCGTTGATGTTGTGGTCGAAATACTTGCTGTTGAGTATGACGCTTGGAGCACCTGAATCGAAGAACATATTGCACGGCTGACCATCGATGATGACGGTTACGATGGGTAGTCCACCATAACGATGCATAGGGATGCGCACTACGCTCACCTCGGATTGAACGTTGGCTGTGGAGGGGGTGGCGGTTTTAATCAAAGCTCCTGGCAACAAATTGGCTTCAAGCACCAAATTTTCAGCATTGAAGAGGATTGTCGCCTCTGAGGTGGTGCTGTTGGGTTTCGTGATGGTGTAACGTAGCGTCAGCCCCGTGCTGTCCTGTTCGGAACCCGTCAATTCCCAACTTGTCATGGCTGGCATCTGGGCGATAATCTGTTTTAGTACCGCACCAGCTATTGGCTGTTTGAAGTTGCTGTACTGGAAGTCGGGTGCCAATAGTTCGTCAATACCGTCTGATGTATGGTTCTGTGCAGCAGTCAGGATGCGTTCTGCTATTGGTCGACATGTGTTCTCGTCTTGTGCCTGCCCCGTCATTGTGACGAAGGCGAGCAACATCATAATAATACTTTTCTTGTTCATAATATTTTCGTTTTTATTTATCTTCTTAAATCGTATTATAATCTTTTTTCAATACATAAATGAGTAAGTCATAAACGTTTTTTTCTATTTTGCAATAATCGTGCCTTTGTAGCTAAGAAAAGTTATTGTACCTTTGCTTCAACTTATTCCTGTTCGTAATCGGTAATCCTCAAAATTCTCTACTTTGTTTCTTTTTGGTTTTTTCTTTTTCGTGCAGCGAGAGATAAAAAAGATTTTTTTGCAAAAATCTTCCGAATTAGTTGCACAATTGAAAAAAAATAGTATTTTTGTAGCGGATTTTTAATGAAATATCCGAAGTTATACTTCCGATTTTATAAAAAAAAAAGAGCAATATGATTTCACGTTTTTATCAGTTAAACAATGAATTAGATGGTAGCGTATTCCTATTTGGAGCACGTCAGACTGGCAAAAGCACGTATCTGGAAGCACAATTTCCTGATGCTGTGTATATCGACTTGTTGGATGCCAAGTTACGTCGGCGTTTTCGGGCAAAGCCAGAACTGCTGTATGAGATGTTGCAAGACAAGTCGGAAGGCAGTGTTGTAGTGATAGACGAGATACCGCTTGTGCCAGAACTGTTGAACGAGGTTCATCGCCTCATCCAGAAGAACGGTCTGCGGTTCGTGCTATGTGGCAGTAGTGCACGCAAACTCAAACGCAAAGGTCATAACACCTTAGGTGGTCGTGCTTTGCCCTGTTATTTCTATCCGTTCGTGAGTGCGGAGATAGCAGACTTGGATTTGAACAAAGCGTTGCTGTATGGCATGTTACCGCCTCATTACTTAGCCAAGAAACCCGAACGTTTGTTGGACGGATATATTGATGTCTATCTGCGTGAGGAGATTAAAGAAGAGTCGTTGGTGCGTAACTTAAACGCATTTGAGCGGTTTATGGAAGTGGCTGCTACCTGCGACGGAGACATCGTGAACTATGAGAACATCGCCAATGATTGTCAAGTGAGTGCCAAGACCGTGAAGGAGTACTTCGGTATTTTGTCGGATACACTCATTGGCTATATGATTCCCGCTTATACGAAGGTTGTGAAACGCAAAGTGGTACAAGCCCCGAAGTTTTATTACTTCGATGTGGGCGTGTATAACCATTTGCTTAACCGCACCTCGCTGGCTCCTGGCACATCAGAATATGGACATTGCTTCGAGCATTTCGTGATACAGGAACTGATGGCGTATATCGGCTATACTCACAACCGCAAGAAACTGAGTTATTGGCACACCTACAACGGCAAAGAAGTGGATGCGGTCATCGGGGAAGCAGAGATAGGTATCGAGATTAAATCAACCGAAGAGGTGCAAAACAAGCACATGAGCCATTTCAAGGAGTATAGCGAAGAGTTCCCGAATAGTCGCTGTATCGTCGTTTCACGAGATCCAATTACGCGACGTGTCGGCAATGTGGAAGTAATTTATATCTTTGACTTCCTCCGAATGCTCTGGAACGGTGAGTTGTTTTAAAACGACCCCAGATTATAACGCTATGCTATACTATTTTTCTTCCACAGGCAATAGCAAGTATGTTACCGAGCTCAATTACGCCGATGGTACTGCAGTAATATGTGGGAGAGTAGGGAACCGCCACTTTGACGCTCCAAGAGAAATCTTGGGGCGTTTTTTTTATTAAAGAATCAACATCTTATCCTAACTTCCCTTTCCTGACAATATCCTTCAAAACACAACAACATTTTCTCAGATGGTCATTTGAAGCTTGTTATATCGTTTTTAAACCTCTATAACTCGCCCGACAGAAAAGCCTTGCAATTGCTCGCCTAACACTTGTTGCATCGTTTGTAAAGATGCGTCTCCAGTGCAATGACTCGTGTAAAAACGCACCTTTGGATACGTTTCTTTTATGTGTTTTGCCAAACGGACTAAGTCTTCTGAAGCTTCATACCCATCCAGCAGATGGAACCCACCTAAAACCGTGTGCAAAGGTAAGTCCGTGGGTACGGAAGCAAGGATGTTTTCGAGCCCGTTATGTGCACAACCCGTAAAGAGCAAACCATCAACATAGAGTACTAACTCGTGGCAGAAGTCATCTAACACAAGACATTCGGCTGTTTCCCCAGCCCACAGATGACGGTTGCCTCTCGGTAAGGGATATTGGTTCTTACAAGACGGAAAGACCCATATATCCTCTATCTGCGTGTTCTTATCAATTAGTTTAAGACGTGAACGGTTGATAGAAGTCCAATCAGTGGTTATGGGATGCAGTCCATCGCGGTCGGAATAGAAAACACGATCAAGGCAGTGTGGCGAAAGAAGCACATGTGCCTTGCTATTCAGTTGCATAAATGCAGACAACCCACCCGCATGGTCAGTGTGTCCATGGGATATAAAAGCATAATCCACCTCGGTGAGATCAATGCCCAAACGCTCGGCATTGCGAATAAAAACATCACTTGCACCCGTGTCAAGCAGTAACTTGTGGCGTGCCGTCTCAACATAAACCGAAAGCCCATGTTCTGCTATGAGCTGGCTATCGTTGGTTCTGTTATCAGTCAGTATAGTACATTTCATAAAAACACTTTTAATGATTGCGAAGATATGTTTTTTTTCTTATTTAATTTTACAAGATACTTTAGATATTTTTTCGTACCTTCGTCCACAGATAATGAGACGTAACGTATTTTTGGCGAAAAAGGCTGGCTTTGTGTTGCTGGTGAGTATGGTGCTCACAACGGCTTGCCATCGTCCTCGCGAGCGGGTGCAACTGACGGAGATGGATTGTTGTCGTGATGGCGATATGGTGTTGCGGTGCGGAGGTGGTGCCGAGAGCCACGCGGTGGTGCGGCATAGTCAGTCGAGTTATTCGCATATCGGCATCTTGCAGTACGACTCTCTGAACGCTGAGTGGCTGGTGATTCATGCGGTGCCAGGCGAGAGTCCTACGGGCGAAAAAGACTACGTGAAAGTGGAACCGTTGACCGATTTTTATGCACCAGAACGTGCGTTGCGTGGAGCGTGGATGCGAGTGGATTGTTCCGATGAGGTGGCACGACAAGCCGCGTGTTATTGCCGAATGAAAGCCGATGAAAAGGTGGTTTTTGACAACAAATATCTCCTTGCCGACACCACACAACTCTATTGTTGCGAGTTGGTTTGGTTGGCGTATCTGCATCAGGGCATAGACATCAGCGGTGGCAAACGGTACGACGTGCCGACGGTGTTTTGCAAGGAAGGGGAGTGTATTTTCCCCGCTAACATAGAAAACAATGAAACAACTCTTTTTGTTAAACCTTTTAATATAAAACGATGATGAAAAAATTAGTTAGTTTATTGACGGTTGCCCTCGTGGCATTTGCCTTTTCAGCTTGTAGTTCTTCGGAAGACGCTCCGAAAAAGGTGGTTGAAACCTATCTGAGTGCTTCTCAAAAGAAGGATTCGAAGAAAGTGGTGGGACTGTTCCATTTCTCAAAGGAAGTGAGTGCAGAAGATAAGGAGTCGTATGAACAGTTGTTGGATGAAAAAATAACCAAAGACATCGAGAAAAAGCAAGGTATTGCTTCGTATGAGGTGGGTGAGGTTACGATGGCAGAAGATGGTAATTCGGCACTTGTGGCGTACACGATTCGTTATGGTGACGGAACGGAGGAAACCGAAAAGATTGACGTGGTGAAGGTGGATGGCAAATGGCTGTTGGATAGCGGAAAATAACCACCAAAAACGAAGCACTCCTCACGATAGAGGGGTGTTTTTTTTATGCTTTGGAAGATGTAGGATTATCAGCAAAATAGCGTGGAAATCTTGCAAATCTCAAAAAAAGCAGTAATTTTGCGGGCGAAAAAGTTTGAAGCAAAAGAACGATGACGGAGCTTTTACATACATTGGCTGAGTACGCACGGTTGGGTATCGCGGAGCAGATTGACTACAAGAAATTCTACTTGTATTCTCTCATCACGCACTCTACCGCTATCGAAGGTAGTACGTGTACGGAAATAGAAAACCAACTGCTGTTTGACGAGGGTATCACGGTGGCAGGACGCACGTTACAGGAGCAGATGATGAACCTTGACCTCAAAGTAGCCTACGAAGAAGCCCAACGCCTTGTTGCACAACATACAGACTTTTCAGTTGATTTGCTTTGCCGTTTGTCGTCTCTTGTGATGAAGAACACGGGGAACACGTACAACACGCCGCTTGGTTCCTTTTCGGCAGCCAATGGCGACTTACGGTTGCTCAATGTAACGGCTGGCTATGCTGGACGTTCGTATCTTGCCTACGAGAAAGTGCCAAACGCTTTGCAAACCTTTTGCCTTTGGCTCAACAAGGAACGTAAAAACCTGCCAAAAACGGACGTGATTGCGGCTTATCGTTTGAGTTTTGTGGCACACTACCGTTTGGTAACGATTCATCCGTGGGCAGATGGGAATGGACGCATGGCACGGTTGGTGATGAATATGATTCAATGGGAGAACGACCTTATGCCTGTCAAAGTACTCAAAGAACAGAAAGCAACGTATATTCAAGCACTTAACGACACACGCAATCAAGACGATGAAACGATATTCACGGATGTTATGTTTCGTTTGCACAACACCAATCTACAAGCCGAAATAAATGCTTTCAGGACATCGTTAAACGGACAAAATGTCACGAAAGATATTATACGACAATTGACTGAAAGACAACAATTTATAATAAATACACTGACCAAAAATACTACCATCACGATTCCCGAAATGTCACGAAAGATGGCTGTTACCGAACGAACCATCAAACGTGATTTACAGCAACTGCAACAATTGGGTATCCTTCGCCGTATTGGTGGACGCAAAGAAGGAAACTGGGAAATAATGATATAACATAAAATACAATGAAAAAGATTTTTTTGCTATTACTGGCTGCTATGACGGTCAACACTTTTGCCGAAACTCTCACGTACGAGATGGTGATGAGCTCTAACAAACCCAAAAAGGAGTTAGACAGAAAATACGATGCCTACACCGCATCAGACGGACACACGTACAAAGTTGGCGATCATATCGTGATGGGAACGCCTACGAACAAAACCTTTACCTATATGACTTCGCAGCTGGGACAAGCGTATGCTGTGATATTCAATGACATGGTGCCCGATATTCACGCCCATTATGCAGGTAGTAAGATGAAGATTACCGACATTAGAGTGGAGCGTCATAGGAAAAGAGGTGCTATGGTGGTGGTTCGTGCGTATCTTGCAGGACTTGGTGGGGTGCTTCTGCAATTTGAAAATTGTCTTGCTACGGGCGAAATCGTAAGTCAAGGAATGTCGCGTGATAAAGCCCTTGACGAGATTAAAAGAGCGAAAGAAATGTTGGAGTTGGACTTGATTACGCAACAAGAATATGATAGTATTAAAGCCGTTTGTAAAGAGTTTTTAAAATAGTTATAAACGCTGATTTGGTGTAAAAAAACGATGGTGGCAATTTGTCGCCATTTGTTTTTAGTGTTGCTATAAAATCTCCAAAAAGTTTGTTTCTCGGGCTTGCAAATGCCAAAAAAAACGTTAATTTTGCACTACACTAAAATCATCAGGTTATGGAAAAAGAAATGAAATTTTGTCAGAGTTGCGGTATGCCACTCACCGAAGACGTTTTAGGCACGAATGCCGACGGCAGCAAAACCGAGGAGTTTTGCAAGTATTGTTTTGCGGAGGGTAAGTTCCTGCAAGAATGCACGATGGACGAGATGATTGAGCATTGTGCACAGTTTATGGAGGGTCCGAAGGAGGAGGCAATCGGCAGGATGAAGACCTTTTTTCCGCAACTGAAACGGTGGCGTCAGTCCATCACTATTCCCGCAAACGCCGACCAAACGCCCAATCCGAGCCTCGCTAACGTCAAAGCGTTGATTGAAAAGATGGCAGACACGTTGCCGATAGCCTATATCTCGTCGGTGGACTACGAGGGCTTTCCGTGGACAAAAGCGATGCTGGCACCACGTATCCGTGAGGGAATTAAGGTGTTTTATTTCACGACCAACACGTTTTCGTTGCGTGTGGCACAGTACACAACCAACCCCAAGGCGAGTATTTATTTCTGTGATTCACAAGGATTTAAGGGTATAATGTTGCGTGGTACGATGGAGGTTTTGACCGATGCCAAGAGTAAGGAGATGGTGTGGCGAGAAGGCGATACGCAGTACTATGCTGGTGGCGTTACCGACCCTAACTATTGCGTGTTGAAGTTCACTGCCACCGATGGACGCTTCTATAGCGACTTTTATCCAAGAAGTTTTGTGTTGGAATAGACGAGTCCAGACACGATGACGTGATTCCGCTCATTTTCTTCTAATTTTCGTCTTATGTACTTTGTCTCTTATTGTTGTCGCAACTGCATGGGGTTATGTCGCTGATTGGATTTGTGTTCTTGTTGATTATCAACATTATTCTTGGCTCTCAATCACTTTTTGCAAAAAAAATACGTTATTTTGTAACCTTTTATGAAAATACGTATCTTATAAGTAGATGAGTGATAAAACGAGCGACATAGAGTTGATGCGGCGAGTGCTCCACGAGGACGATTCCCGTGCTTTTTCGGCACTGATGCAACGGTATTCGTCACGGGTGTATGGTGCGGCGTTGCGACTGATGCATGATGAAGACAAGGCTACGGAAGTGGTGCAACTGGCTTTCATCCAAGCCTATCGACATCTGCAAACGTGGCGAGGGGAGAACTTCGGAGCATGGGTTACAACGATTGCCACGCACCTTGCATTGCGTATCTTGGAGAAGGAGAAACGCTTGCCCACAGAGCCTCTTGACGAGAACACCGACCAGCAGGACGAGACCTATGATGAGCAACAAGAACAACGCCTGCAAACGTTGGAACAAGCCATCGCACAACTGCCAGACGAAGAGCGACAAATCATTCAACAACACTACTACAACGGTGTTCCGCTTGCTACTATCGCACACCAATTGGGTCAAACGGAAAACAATATCAAGGTGCGGCTTTTTCGCATTCGTGAGAAACTGAAAAAGAAGTTAGCGGAAAGCCCGTCCAATTAAAAACAATAAAAAATGAGTACGATGAAAAACTTTGATGACAACGAACTGGAGCTGCTTTTACAGCAGTCTGCAAGTCACACAAAAGCGGTGGAGCAAATCAATCGTCAGGTGATGAAAACCGTGCAACGCGACATACGGCTGAAAAAAGTGCGTAAATGGATGCGTTTGCTGGGCGTTTGTTTCGGTATGCCTCTTGCAACGGTATGCTATATATGGGCGTTGTGGCACGTGATAGTGGACTCGTCGTTGCAGACACCTTTGTGCGTTATTTGCATCGCTTTGCCACTAATCGCCTTAATCGTTTTGTTTGTACCCAAACTGAAAAATTATCGCTTAGACGTGTAACCTTTGCGGATGTTACGTATCTTATAAGTAGAAAGGGCAACCAGTAGCCCACAAAACAGAATGTTAAACCATTAAAATGATACAATTATGAACCCAAATTTTAAAGATTTAGTCCCATTAGTAGCTGTCATTTTGACTATGGCAATACCTATTGTTGCAGTTGTGATGTTTTATGCAATCAAGATGAAAAAGGACAAGCAACAAAAAGTAATCCGTCAACTGATTATTGAGAATAAGACGGACCCCGAAACCGCCAAACTACTCATTGACGAGCCAACGAAAAAACCGGATGATCGGTTCCAAAACTTGCGAGGTGCGTGTGTGTTGCTGGGTATTGGTTTAGGGGCACTCATCAATTGGCTGTGCGGTTTGGCTAAAGGAGATATTTATTTTTGGTTGCTGATTGCCTTTGGTATTGGGGTTGGATTGCTTTGTTCGTTTTTTGCAGAAATGTATCTGAAGAAGCACCAAAACAACCCTTCCGAGCCTTCCAACGAGCCATAACTCACCGTATCACGTAACCGCTTGGCAGTGAATGAGCAAACAGATTCCCTTGTGCTTGTTGTACCATTTTCCCCTATCTGCCAAGTGGTTGCGGTTGATTGGGTGGGTAGAATATCACTTGTGCTTGTCGTACCACTCTTGGCACAAGGCACGCAGGCGAGGCTCGTCTCGTATGATAGCACGCAGTTCCTCCAAGTTCTGCACGTTGCGTTCGCTGTTGAGCCATAATTGCATATATCCACCTTCTGCATATTTTTCCAACAAATGCTCTTTGCTCCGTTGATAAAGCGTCTCAAAATCGCCATCGGGGAACATCTTTTCGCTGTATGCCATCGTGCGATACACCACCAACGTGGGGTCAATCTGACGGTCGGCTTCTGCCACAATAGCACCGTAAATAGTGCGTGGAGGGTTCTTGCTACTTGCCCGATGGTCTTCCACCGCATCTCGCATAACTTGCAACTGTTCCTCCGTAAACCACTGCCGTAGCGTCTCGTCAGCCATCAGTATCTCGCCCGAATGGATATGGTGCTTCTCGCGGTCGTATCGCAAGCCCAAGTCGTGATAAGCCGCAATCGTGTACGCCATTCGCTCATCTACGCCCTGCTCGCGTGCAAGTTTGAGGCTCTCGTCGATAACCATCTGGGCATGGTCGCGTTTATGTCCACCGTCAAACGCATCGTATTGAGGCAGGATATGCTGCTCTATGTATTGTTCCAAAGTCATATTTTCTTCGTCAAATTAACCTAACACCACGTCTAACACCATCATCAACACAAACCCCAACGCAAAGCCTATGGTAGCGAGGTTGCTATGGGTACCTTGCGAGGCTTCGGGAATCAGTTCTTCAACCACCACGTAAAGCATTGCACCCGCTGCAAAAGCCAGCATATAAGGTAAGATAGGGGTGAGCCAAGCCGCTAACAAAACCACTGCCAAGCCACCGATAGGTTCCACCACACCACTCAGACTGCCGATGAGAAACGCCTTGCCATGACTGTTACCCTCCGCACACATCGGCATGGAGATAATCGCACCTTCGGGGATATTTTGTATGGCAATACCGAGCGACACAGCCACTGCTGAAGCCAACGAAAGACCTGCCGTGCCTTGTGCTGCACCTGCCAACACCACACCCACTGCCATCCCTTCAGGTAGGTTGTGAATGGTTACCGCCAACGAGAGCATGGTGGTGCGGGAGAGATGGCTCCGAAGTCCTTCGGGTTGGGACGTGCCAGGGTGCAAGTGGGGAGTGAGTTCGTCGATGAGTAGCAAGAAACCCACACCGAGCAAGAAACCTACTGCTGCGGGTACGACCGACCATGTGCCTTTGTCGGCTTGTGCCTCTATCGCAGGGATAAGCAACGACCACACGGACGCGGCTACCATCACGCCTGACGCGAAGCCCAACAGTGCTTTTTGCAAGCGTTCGGGTATCTCGTTTTTCATCAGGAAGACGAATGCCGACCCGAGCATCGTGCCTAACAATGGGATCAGTAGTCCGATTGCGATAATTCCTATGGTTTGTGTGGCTGCCATGTGCTAACTAATTTCTGATTTCGATTTGCGAAGATAATATTTTTTTGTTTTTCCAAACTTGCAGATTCAAATTCAAGGCACAAAAAGGGGGAAAATATCTATGTTACCAGTAGAAATATCCTTTTAAGCAGCGTGTTTGTGGCAAAAAAATCGGGTTCGAACCGTATTTTGTCCCTCCTGCTTATTTTTTCTCTTTTATGTATTCTGAGATTTTTGTTATCAGTTTTTGTGCGGGTGCTATCATTGGCTCTATTTCTTGTTGAGTAGCATTGTAAGAACAATTGTAGTCACTATTATTTCTAATAGTTTGCAAATTAGAATATAATTTCCCGTCCTCCGAGGAAAAAATGCCCGTACGGATATAATAATTACCAAAAAGAGAGATTAGTCCGCGATGGGTGTTTACAAGATGTCCATCATTTATCAGTAACGCATTCACAGCATGAAATACCGCATAATAAAGTCTATTAGCAATGTTGTCCCAATAGCCTAATTTCTGCAATTCAGGAATCTGTGCCATTGTGATGACAGCCTTCTCTAATTCGAGTGTTACTATAATATCGCGTTCTTCGTCAGTTAAACTCATACAATAACGATTTTATCGCGTTCAACATTCTTATAAAAGGGCAGATAAGTCCATGACTCCCATTGTTTTTTGGTGTAAAGAGTCGGATTCAAATCTTCACCAATCTCCCAACCGAGTTCGCGGAAAGGGTAAGCGATGCCATAATCAACGGCTTCTAAAGATTGTTTATCTAATAGAATCAGTAAATCCCAATCAGAATCAGCATGAGCCTCACCACGTGCTCTTGAACCATACAACAACACTGTACTCTGAGGAGGAAGAATCTGCATGGCTACATTTCTGATTTGTTTGATAACATCGTTCTGCTCCATATTGCGAAAGATTTACGTCGCAAAGATAATGCAAAAAATTAAGTTACCCAAAAAATCATCGGGACACCCACGATAAGGAGCATCCCGACGGCAATTCTTAATACCGAACCGATTAGTAGCCTGGGCTTTGTACTAAGTTAGGAGCATAGTCAATCTCTGCTTGTGGAATAGGCAAGATGGTACTTTTTAATACTGTGTTTGTAGCATCACACCACATTTAGGAAGTAAAAAACAACAACGCCCGAACGTGGAGCGTTGTCTTTCACCTTTTTAAGTGTAGATATTGGACTTGCCAATATGGACACTCGTCTTATCTGACACTGCGAAGATATATTTATTTGTTTTACCAAACTTTTTTCGGAAAATCAAAAAAAAAGAACTTTAGTTATTGTAAAGAATTGAAGGAAAAGCAGCGATAAAATTCAGTAATTCAAAAGTATAACTTATTTCTCAATCTGCCAAACGATTACAAAAAAATAGAACAAAATGCAGTGCGATACGAATGGATGTTTTATACAGCAATTCCAGTCCGCATAATATCTTCATATAAAGGGGAATAATGGTTTTTAGGCTCCTCCATTAGTATAGGTTCAATAAGGTAATTTACTTTGCGACCATCACCTGCAAGGTCAGCCGATTTTTCCAACCAATCACCGTCAATTTGATGAACAATAACAGCCACATCTATATCACTCCAAACATGTGGATTACCTTTGGAATATGAACCATAGAGATAAACCTTTGGCATAAAACTAAACCTATGCGAGATGACTTCTTTGAAAACTCTCACTATATTCAAGGCTTCTTCTTGGGTTAAAACTTTTGGTGTATCCATGAAGATAATTATTTTCGATAAGGAGTCCGCAAATGTTTATTTTCTAACTCTTTAAGGGCATTTTGGTCTAATGTTCCACAATCCCAGAGTCGTTGCATTTCACGCTCTAACCGATTGGCATAGAAATCACGCAATACGTCCATCAAAGCATTCACTTCGTCCTCGTTTTGAGCACCA
>JBGUYG010000052.1:0-3996 GCA_045118535.1 Paludibacteraceae bacterium | reverse complement strand
ATATCGTGCAACAAACCTGCACGCCGAGCACTTTTAGCATTCAAACCTAACTCAGAAGCCATCGTGGCACATAAATTAGCCGTCTCGCGTGCGTGCATAAGCAAGTTTTGACCATACGAAGAACGATATTTCATTCGTCCAACCATACGCACCAATTCGGGATGTAATCCGTGAACACCCAAGTCAATAGTCGTTCGTTTGCCGACTTCGATGATTTCATCTTCCACCTGTTTTTTCACTTTGGCAACCACCTCTTCAATACGGCTCGGATGGATACGACCATCTTGCACCAAGTTATGCAGTGCCAACCGTGCAATCTCCCGACGAACAGGGTCAAAAGCGGACAGCGTGATACACTCTGGCGTATCATCTACGATGATTTCCACGCCTGTACAAGCCTCCAACGTGCGGATATTCCGTCCTTCACGCCCGATAATACGACCTTTCACCTCGTCGTTATCAATATGAAAAACGCTCACAGCATTTTCCACAGCCGTTTCCGAAGCCAAACGCTGAATGGATTGAATAATGATTTTTTTCGCTTCTTTGGTGGCGTTCATTCGGGCTTCGTCCATCACATCGTTGATGTATGCCATCGCAGAGGTTTTCGCCTCGTCTTTCATCGACTCCATCAACTGCTTGTGTGCCTCTTCGGCAGACATTCCCGACACGTCTTCCAAACGTTGCAACACTTGACGTTGCAACTTTTCAACTTCTTCCGTTCTGTTGTTCAACGCATTCCGTTTTTGCTCAATTTGTTGGCGGTCTTGTTGCAATTCATTTTGTTGTTTTTGCAACTCGGCTTGCTTACTACTGAGCTGTTGTTCGTGCTGTTTATTGCGTTGATAGGCTTGTTGAAGCTTCTGTTCTTGTTGGCGAAGGTTTTTCTCTTTTTCTTCCTTCATAGCCATAAATTTTTCTTTGGCTTCCAACAACTTATTTTTCTTAATCAATTCGCCATCTTCCTCTGCTTTTTTGATTATTCCATTTTTATGAAAACGCAAAATCACATAAGATATAGCAACGCCTGCAATAAAGGCGATAATCACAAATAGTATGTCCATATATTATCATTATTTTGTTATTTGTTCAATTTTTTTATTCAATTCTTTCAATTTTTCGTCAATTGGTTCCAAACTTTTTTTTGCCGAAACCGACTTGTAATTGGTTGCCATCTCTAACGCCACGTACACCCAAATCAACTCGGAAGATGTTTTTGGCATTATATCGGCATAATATTTAAAGCGAGTGTTGAGCAGGCGTGTTGCATCACGATACCACTCTTCTTGTTTTAACTCTATGCTTGCCGAAATGCGGTGTTCGCCCAACTGCAAGTTTATATTTATTTTCCCGTCATTCATTATTTTGTTTTTAGCAACTCCAACGCTTTTTCGCAACGTTCAATCAAAGTCGTCAAATGCTTTTTTGTCTTTTTTCGTTCTTCTTCGCTACCGTACATGCCTGACACAAAACGCATCTTTTTATTGTCATTTTCTAATTGAGCAATGAGCGTCTTGGCTTCAAACAGTTCCTGCTGCAATTTGACGTTATAATTGCGTAAGTTTTCTATCTCTTGCAACAGTTGGTTATGACGTGCAATGGCAGCATCAATGTTTTTTTCTATTTGTACTAAACTCTCCATTTTTAATACTGTGCCGCATCGTAAATTTGGTCTGCAATTTCTTCACCAGCCAACCGCTCGATGATACAAAACGCAAAATCGCTACTTAATCCAGGACCTTTGGCAGTAATGATATTCTTTGATTCCACCACCAAGCCCCCCAAGTAACTCTCGCCCAAGTATTTTTCAAAGCCCGGATAGCAAACGGCTTGTTTGCCTTTCAAAATACCGAGATGCCCAAGAATCGAAGGTGCTGCACAAATAGCGGCAATACGTTTATTTTCCGCATTATGTTGCAACAAAACCTTATGCAAAGCCTCCCGCGAGAAGTAATCCACCGCACCACCTGGCAAAATCAACGTTTCGGCATCTTGAAAATCCGTATCCTTAAATAAACAATCACAAATCACCTGAACCTGATGAGCCCCCATAACCGTCAGTTCATCTTCAAGCGACACCAATCTTAAAGCAATGTTTGCCCGACGAAGCAAGTCAATCGTCGTGATTGCCTCAATTTCCTCAAAACCTTTGCCAATAAAAATGTAATTCATATTATTTAAACTTAAAAGTATAAGTGATTGTTCCCATTTGAATTTCGGTGTTGCTCGGTGTAAAAGTGGCACTCTTAGCCGCTGCCAGAGCGATATTTCTGGTACGCACGCCCGAAACAGTCGTTCCACTACCAACATTGGCACTAATGACTTTGCCTTGACTATCTACTTGCACATTGACCACCACTCGCCCTTCTTGGTCAAAATTGGAAGAAGGTGGTGGTAATTTGCGGATATTGCGTCCTGCCAAACTCCAATTGATGCCTCCTACACTACCCTTCCCGACTGGATTTCCGCGTTGTCTATCCCCGCTTGTTTCTGTGCTACCAACACCATCTGCCGCATTGTCATTTGCAAAAAGTGAACCCAAGGCATTCGCTCTATCGATGGCGTTCTGCTCATTGATTCGTTGTTGTTCTAAGGCACGCTCTCTCGCCTCTTGTTCTTCTTGTCGGCGTTTTTCGATATCCTCTTGTGGCTTCGCTGGCTCTTGTTCCTGCTTTTTCTCACGCTTTTTCAGCATTTCTGAGGGGTCTTCTTGTACCAATAAATCATCGTCCTCAAATATATTTTGTGTCTGCTCGAAGTTACTTCGTGTTGGCAGATTAAAGCCTTGCGATGCTGGCAGTGCTTCACCTTCTTCAGCGTCTCCAAAAGCCACTTCGATGCCTTCATCTTCCTGCACTTGCACATCAATCACAAAGAACCACAACAAAACGAACACACCACTCGTTATAAGCAATGTAATCAAGAATGCAAGGAACGAATCACGGCGATTGTTTTTCTTCTCCTCTTTTTGTATTTGATTAGCGTTTACCGACATTTTTTGTTGCTATAACTAATTTCATATTATGTTCGTTGGCAATATCCAACACGCGTACAACCTCTTTGTAAGGAATATCTTCGTCTGCATGCAAAGCCACATACATCGTTGAATCCTGCTGTTGTATGCTTTCCAAATACGCCTCCAAAGCATTAACGTCTATTTTTATGGGCTTTTCCTTACCCAAAGCCACATAGTATTGCCCCAAATTATCAATCGAAACTTTTGCCACCACTTTTTTCGTGTTTCGGTTGGCATGTGCCTGTGGCAGATTGATTTTGATGTCGTTCGGCGAAGACATCGTACTTGCCATCACAAAAAAGAGCAACAACAAGAAAATCAAATCCGTCATTGACGACATCGCAAAAGTGGCAGAAACTAAGTTTTTTCGTTTTAATCCCATAACTTAAGCGGGTTCATTTAACAAATCCATAAATTCCATCGTGCGTGCTTCAAGAATCTGAACGGCACTGCTCACCCGTGCAACAAGTATATTGTAGGCAAACATCACAATAATACCCACAATCAGACCACCAATCGTTGTTACCATCGCTTGATACATACCTTCACTCAAGGCTGCCATTTCAATCACACCCGAAGCCGTTTGCGACATATTGAAGAACGTTTGCACCATACCCAACACCGTTCCCAAAAAGCCTAACATCGGTGCTCCACCAGCAATAGTAGCCAAAATCACAAGTCCTTTTTCCAACTTACCGACCTCAATGTTACCCGCATTTTCAATGGCTATTTGTACGTCTTGCATAGGTCTGCCAATACGCAAAATACCTTTTTCAATCATGCGAGAAGCAGGTGTATTGGTTACTTTGCAGAGGTTGATTGCCGAATCCACTTTGCCCGAATGGATATAATCTTTAATCTTATCCATAAAGGTTTTATCGGTTTTTGTGGCACGATTCACAATCAAAATACGTTTGAAGAACAAGTAAAACGCCCAAACGAAAAGGAATAACAAAACGGCCATAATCCAACCGCCATAA
>JBGUYG010000051.1:0-9592 GCA_045118535.1 Paludibacteraceae bacterium | reverse complement strand
TTTTCCAACAACAACTAAACGAGCTCTTAGAAGGCAAGGAGGTGTCTTTACCGACCTATAATTTCGAAACAGGGAAGCGGGAATATCGTGGTAATGTGGTGAAATTGCAAAAAGATACGATTCTCATTATGGAAGGTTTGCACGCCCTCAACCCAATTCTGATTCCGGGTATTCCAGCGAGCAAGTTGTTCAAGATTTTCGTTTCGCCAATCACAACCGTCAATTTAGATGACCATAACTGGATTCCGACCTCTGATGTGCGTTTGTTGCGGCGTATCATTCGTGATTGGCGTTATCGTGGCTTTGCTCCCAAGGAGGTCATTGCCAATTGTCCAAGTGTTACGCGTGGCGAGCAGAAATGGGTCTTCCCGTTCCAGGAAGAGGCCGATGTGATGTTCAATTCGGCATTGCTCTTTGAGTTGGCAGTGTTGAAACGTTATGTTGAACCGTTGTTGTTGGGTATTCCAAAATCGTGTAATGAGTTTACGGAAGCACATCGTCTGCTCCGTTTGTTGAGTTACTTTGATTCGATTCCAGAAAAAGAAGTTCCGCCTACGAGTTTCTTGCGTGAGTTTGTCGGTGGTAGTTCGTTTAATTATTAAACTGTGCTCTGATGGTAAAAAAGATTATAATATCGTTCTGTTTATGTTTGGTTTTTTCCAAAATAGTCTCTGCCCAAACGGACAGTAGCGAATTATCGTCTTTTTTTACCTCTATGCCGAATGTGGAATTACACCAAGATACCGCGATTTCCACTTTGATTTCCAATTTAATCATCAGCAATCCTTACTTGGGGAGTTCTACCGAGAAGGGCTTTCGCGTTCAGGTTTATTCTTCCAATCAGCAGCAAGGGGCTAAGGAAGAAGCACAAGCATTACGCGATGAATTGCTTTCGACTTTGCGTTTAAGTGTGTATTTGACTTATAATTCGCCCATGTGGAAGGTCAGAGTGGGGGATTTTACGACCCGCAGTGAGGCAGAAGAATGGCGAGATGTAATCAAAAAACAGTTTCCAAAGTTGCAAGGTAACATCTATGTGGTGCCAGATGATATAAATAGGTAGTATTTTTCACGATTACATATTATGAAAACATCCAAAGTTTTTTTCTTCCTTTTCGTATTTTTTGGGAGTTTATGGCCTATTCATTTGCAAGCCAAACTATTGGAATATGAATTAGCAAGCCCAATTGTGCAACCGATAGATACAAATCAATGGCTTGCTGACACGCTCAACTATTTCTTTCATCAAGGCAACATCAATGTGGGTAAGGTTAAAGTGAGTAGTTATACGGCTACACCCACTCAAATAACGATTCATACCAACTCTGTTTTGAAAACCAAATCGTTCTCACCTGCCGAACTTGACACAATGCGTGCCGTCATAGGCTCTATACTTCGTCCGAACAGCAAATGCAAAGTTCTAATCTACACCGACACGGTTGAACTAACTACGCTCATTACAACACGCTTCCAATCACGCCCGAAAAAAGAGCGTCATACAATACCCACCGAAACGCCTTTGATTACGAATGTGTCGGCTCCTTATGTGCCCAATAAAGGCTTGGATAAGAAACATATCGCACTCTGGGGCAGTCATGGCTTGTATTACAACCAAGAATTGGAGGTGTGGAAATGGCAACGGGCACGTCTATGGACAACGGTTGAGGATTTATATACGAGTTCGTATACCCGCAATTATTTGGCACCGATGTTGCAAAATGCGGGGGCAATCGTCTTGCAACCTCGCGAAACGGACACGCAGTTGGAGGAAATTATCGTTGATGAAAATCAGACAATCAAGAGAGGGTTTGATTTTAGTTCGCAAAAAGGTGCGGGCTGGGGATTGCCAAACGGTTCGGTCTTGAAGGAAGGCGAGAATCCATTTATGATGGGAGGCTATTTGATGGCCAACTGCAAAAGGAATTCAAAATCCACGTTACGCTACATACCTTATTGCACAAAAGAAGGTCAATATGCGGTGTATATTTCCTACCAAACCCTTCCCAATAGTACTTCGGAAGCCAAATATACGGTGATGCACAATGGGGTTGCAACGACCTATTCGGTCAACCAAACGATGGGAGGAGGAACATGGATTTATTTGGGCAAATTCTATTTTGGAACCAACCCGAGACATAACTATGTAGAAGTGTCTAATGAAGGTAGTCCCCACAAGGTGGTTACGTCTGATGCGGTTCGTTTTGGGGGTGGTGTGGGTAATGTGGCACGCTACCCGAACCCTGTTATGCCTTCTCAAACCAATAAAAATCATGCCGATATTCTGTTGGACTCTATCTTGTTTGCGGAACAATTAGCAAAAAACAAGGAGTTGGCAGAGACAAGTGGCGTTCCGCGTTTTGCCGAAGGAGCACGGTATTGGTTGCAGTATGCAGGTATTCCCGATACGGTTTATAACTATTCCCAAAGCACCAATGACTACACGGACGACTATTGTTGTCGTGGGCGATGGGTCAACTATTTAGCGGGTGGAAGTGCCAGCAATCCGAAGGAAAAAGGGCTGAATATCCCCATCCATTTGAGTATGGCTTTTCACTCCGATGCGGGTACGTTTTTGAATGATTCAAGCACGGGAACACTAACTATTTACACGGAGTTTGACAACGATAAGAATAAGAATTATGCGGCTGGAGGTTCACGGCAAAGCAACCGAGATTTTGCGGATTATATGATGCACCAAATTGTTAGCGATATGCGTGCTACTTACGTTCCTGAATGGCCACAGAGGTACCTTTATAGTGCCTCGTATGCGGAATCACGCTATCCGAAAGTGCCAAGTGTCTTGTTGGAGTTGCTTTCGCACCAGAATTATGGCGATATGTACTACGGTTTAGACCCGCGTGTGAAGTTTACGGTTAGTCGTGCTATTTACAAGAGTATATTGCGTTTTTTGCACGCACAATACAACACGCCGTATGTGGTGCAACCCTTGCCGATTAAGAATTTTGCGATAAAGCGAACCAATGATACCTTACAATTGACATGGGAAGAGCAAGTCGATTCGTTGGAACCAACTGCCAAGCCGACTTTTTACGTTTTGTACAAACGCATAAACGACACCGACTGGGATAATGGGCAGAAAATAACGAAAAACAACTACCAATTTGTTCCTTCGAAGAATACGCAATACGATTTCAAGGTTTTGGCTGGGAATGAGGGTGGTGTGAGTATGCCTTCCGAAGTGTTGAGTGCCCATATCGCCTCGCAAGAAAAAGGTAATTGTTTGATTATCAATGCGTTTACGCGTGTTGGGGCACCTGATATGTTTGGCATAGATAGTTTGACGGGCGGTGCTATGCCGTATTCGCAAGCGGTGCCTGAGGGAGAGGATATTTCGTACATTGGCGACCAATTTGAGTACGACCGAATGCTTCCTTGGAAGAGCGATGACGAGTGCGGTTTTGCGATGTGCTTCTGCGATAAACAGTTTGAACCCACGATGGGTAACACCTTTGACTATCCTGCCATGCACGGCAAAGTGTTGACAAGACTCGGTTATTCGTACGTTTCGACCAGCATTGGTGCCTTGAACCAAATTGACCCAAAGGTGGATATGGTGGATATTATTTTTGGAAAGCAACGTCAAACCACTTTTGGCAAAGTGAAGCAACACACTGATTTTAAGACCTTTACGCCCGATTTGCGTCAAGCCCTCACCGATTACACTCAACGTGGCGGAAAAATACTAGTAGCGGGCTCATACATTGGTAGCGATATGCTACAAAGTGAGGATACGACCTTTACAAAACAAGTCTTGCATTATGCCTACAAAACCTACCGAGCATCCAATTCAGGTCTGATAAACGTCAAATACCTTTTGCCCAAACGTCAGTACGAATACTACGCTTCGCCCAACTCCACAGTCATTCAGTGCGAAGCCCCCGATGGGATAGAGCCGACTTATGGTGCAAAACGCTTGGCACGCTATGCGGACTCGCAGGTGTGTGCCGGGATTGCCTACGAAGGGGCGTACAGAGTCATTGCGTTGCCGTTTGTGTTGGAAAGTGTCAAGCAGTTTGACCGTCTGTATCAAGATTGCATAGAATGGTTGTTCAAATGAGTCGTAAAACAAAGCCCATAGTCGAAAATGTAACCATCACCACGTTGGCAAATGAAGGTAAGGCCATTGCACATGTTGACGAAAAAGTGCTGTTTGTGCCGTATTGTGTGCCGGGCGATGTGGTAGATGTGCAAATCACGCGTAACAAGCATAATTTTTGCGAAGGGAAAGTGATAACATTTCGCAACTATTCTTCTCTGCGTTGTGAGCCCAAATGTCAGCATTTTGGATATTGTGGGGGGTGCAAGTGGCAGATGCTTCCGTACAGCGAACAACTCAAATACAAGGAGCAGCAAGTGATTGATAACCTGACGCGAATCGGGAAGGTTACTTTGCCCAAAATCAATCCCATCATTGGCAGCAATCAGATTTACGCATACCGCAACAAATTGGATTTTTCCTTTTCCGACCGCAAATGGCTCTCGTGGGAAGAGATTGAAAAGCAGGGTGGCTTGGAAAAGGCAGACACACAAAACGGGGTGGGGTTTCATATCACGGGCAATTTTGATAAGGTGATTGACATCCAAACTTGCCATCTGATGGACGACATGAACAACGAAATCCGTAATACAATTCGCCAATATGCCGTTGAACATCATTTTTCTTTTTACAACGAACATAACCACACAGGACTTCTGCGGAACATGATTATTCGCAACAACCAACGTGGCGAGATTATGCTCATCATTATTTTTGGCGAAGCGTGGCAACAGACCCAACACGAAGACGAAGTGAAGGCGTTGTTAGCGTTTTTGCAACAAACTTTTCCGCAAATAATCAGCCTGCAATACGGCATCAATACGAAGTTTAACGATAGTTTGGAAGGCATCGACATACTCGTTTTTAGTGGCGAAAATTATCTTGTGGAGCAGATGGAAGACCTGCAATTCCGCGTCCATCCCAAGTCATTTTACCAAACGAATACCCACCAAGCCCACGAATTATACAAGGTGGTACGTCATTTTGCCCAACTGAGCGGGAACGAAATTGTCTATGATTTATACACGGGCACGGGCACCATTGCGAGTTTTGTGGCACATCAAGCGAAGAAAGTGGTAGGAATTGAGTACGTGCAAGAGGCGATTGACGATGCACGCGAAAATGCAACCTTCAATAACATAGACAATATGCTCTTTTTTGCGGGCGACATGAAGGATATTTTGACCACCGATTTTATCGCACAGTACGGGCAACCCGATGTGGTTATTACTGACCCACCACGTGCGGGTATGCACCCCAAAGTGATTGAAACCTTGCTACAAATCCTGCCCAAACGTATTGTGTATGTCAGTTGTAATCCTGCTACCCAAGCCCGCGATGTCAGTTTGTTGGCGACCCATTACGACATCACTGCCGTGCAACCAGTGGATATGTTTCCGCACACGCACCACATCGAAAATGTGCTTTTGTTAGAAAAAAGAAGGGCATAACGTTGTGTTACACCCTTTTATTTAATGGTATTTAAATAGTTACAACTCTAATTTTTTCCCGTATTAAGCATATCAATGATGTTTAAAGCACACTCTTTTTCTCCCTGAATCTCTCCCAAAGAATAACTACCGTCCATTACAATGATACAATATGTATTTACTAATCCTTCTGCAACTTCTTCATATTCTGAATTTATTTGCCAAACTCCACGTTGTTCAAATGATTGAGGACTTTCTTCTGTTTTTTGAGGATGATACGGTCTATCGTTAAAACGAAGATTATCTAAAACAAAGTAAGCATTTCGATTATCATCTTGTTCAAATGATTTTTCAGCTTTTATTTTGGTTATTGTTTTCGTATTATCTCCAATAACTTTTTTATCTCTTTTTCTATCTATAACAAAAGAGGCACCAGCAGTTAATTGAACATCTTTGAGATAATACGAAGACATTGATTTCTTAAGTATACCCGTTAAATTAACCTGTTTTCCTGTCTCATTGGTCAACTCCATCCGTACTTTTTTATTTCTATATCCTTTCGGTATTCGAAACGTATAAGACGAAATCTTAAGTTGCTCAGCAATTTGCTGTTCAATCCTTTTAAAGTCACTACTCAATATCGCTTTGGGTGCTTCTCCTTTAGATGAAAATCTAAAACATTGCATTTCAGTATTTAAATACTCACTAAAAGCCTCCTTTGTCATTTTATTTTTTCTCCCTGTTTCTTTCAAGTCAGGACCAACGAATAATACAGGATAAATTTCAAACAAATTTTTACGCATTCCCATTACTGATTTGAATTTCTTTTGTAATCGCTTTTGATATTTTTCTGGTGTGATGTCGAATGTTAAATCTTTAGCATTTCTGGCAGCTTGTGATGATGCGTTGTCTAAACCATCAGTAAGCAAAAAGATATAATATTTGGTATATGGATCGTTTTTTGCGATATTGCGACGAACATATTTTACTCGTTTTGCTGCAAGCTCCATAGCATAATAAACAGCGGTGTTATTTCCACGTGGTATGGAATTAATCTGTTGTCTCATAGCATCAAATGTGGATTCTTGTAGCAAATCATAAGGATATGATTGCCATTTACCATCTCTGTTATAACTTGTAATAGGTTTATCGCTAAAACTTATTACGTCTCCTTTAAAAAATCTGTTATGAATGCTCATACATGAAGAAAGAGCAACCACGAAAAGCATGCAAACAGCCAATTTTGTAATTTTTTTCATAATTTATAAGCGGTTATATCCCATCGCCCCATCGGTTTTTGTTAGTATAATAATTAAGTTTTTCCTGCTCTTACGGCTTTGCAGATTGCCCCGTTTCAAAGTACGGCTCTTTATACTGCCGTCTGCTGTTATTTGGGAAAGGGATAAAAAACAAGGCGTTCCCTTATCCATCTTGAGGCTGTGAGAAATGCCTATGTGTCGATAAGTCACGCCCATAGAAAACTATGGACGTTTGCAGACTTATTTATTGACACATTTCAAAACTTCTCACATTTCAAGATGTCAAATAAATCGCAAACGCGAATAATCAATATGTCTGAAAAGAGATTTCTCTCAATTCGGGTGCAAAATTAACATATTTTTTGAACTATGCAAAATAAATTAAAGTTTGTAGATAAACAAAAAAGTGCAAAAACAGTTATAATTTTGCACTTTTAGAACGTATTTTTATCTTTTTTATTGAAACAAGTTTTGAAAGAAACTGCTTTTTTCCTTGCTCCCAGGCACAATATGCGGACTATTTTTGAGCGTTTCAAAGAGTTTTTTCTCGTCTTTATCCAAACTTTCGGGGATATAAACGCCCACATGCACAATCAAATCACCCACAGGAATCGCTCGCCCGTACGCATCTAAACTCTTAATTCCCTTGCCACGCAAACGGAACACCTTGCCAGGTTGCGTGCCTTGTGCGATGTTGATTTTCGCCTCTCCATCTAATGTCGGCACCGTAACCGAACCACCCAAAACAGCAGTCGGCAAATCCAATAAAAGATTGAAAATCAAGTTGTTATTGTCGCGAATGAGTTGGGGATGTTCTTTTTCTTCAATCAAAACTAACAAATCGCCATTGACACCTCCGTGGGGTGCTGCATTACCTTTTCCTTGCACCGTGATTTGCATTCCTTCCATCACGCCTGCTGGAATCTGGATGGTGATAACTTCGTCTTGCTTTTCGATACCTTCGCCCGAACAATACGGACATTTATTTTTAATCACAGTACCTTCGCCGTGGCAGGTTGGGCATTCTTGGCGAGTTTGCATCATACCAAAAATACCGCGATGGCTACTTACTATAAACCCAGCACCTTTGCAAGTTGGGCAAGTATCGCCTTTGCTACCGTCAGCACTCCCAACACCGTGGCAATGCGAGCAAGGAACATATTTTTTAACCTTCACTTTCTTTTCTACGCCCGTCGCAATCTCCTCCAACGTCAAAGCCACCTTGATTCGCAAATCGGTACCTCTTCTGACACGTCTCTGTGAGCCCCCACGAGTGCCACCGCCACCACCGAAGAAACTTTCGAACGGATTATTTCCGCCAAAAATATCGCCAAACATACTGAAAATATCGTTGACCGAAAAATCACGCGCACCACCCATATCATTGATGCCTGCGTGCCCAAATTGGTCGTATTTCTGCCTTTTTTGTGGGTCAGAAAGCACCTCGTATGCTTCAGCGGCTTCTTTAAATTTTTCTTCGGCCTCTTTGTCGCCCGGATTTTTGTCGGGGTGATATTGAATGGCTTTTTGTCGATAAGCCTTCTTGATTTCGTCTGCCGTAGCCGTTTTTGCTACGCCTAATATCTCGTAATAATCTCTTTTTGTTGCCATAATTTATTCTCCTACTACTACTTTTGCATAACGAATAACCTTCTCACCCAAGGTATAACCCTTTTGCACACAATCAATTATCTTGCCTTTTTGCGATTCATCTTGTGTTGGAAACGTGGTAACGGCCTCGTGTTTGTCCGTATCAAAAGGCACATTTTCCGTTGGAATCGGGTGAACATCGTTCTTTTCTAAAAACGAAACAAATTTTTGATAAATCAGCGTGATTCCTTCGCGTAAAGCATTGATGTCATCGGTTTTTTCCATTGCCAAATTGGCACGTTCAAAGTCATCAACCAATGGCAACATATCGCACAGAATTTTCTCGCCCGCGGTGGACAAAAGTTCCAATTTTTCCTTGTTAGAGCGTCTGCGGAAGTTGTCAAACTCAGCCATCATTCGCAAGTTTTTATCCTCCAATTCGGCGATTTTGTCCCGCAGTTGTTCTTCCGTATTTTCTGCTTCTTGATTGTGCGAAGCGTCGTTTTCGTTCAATTCTTGCTGCTCCAAATCCTCATTTTCATGCTCCTCAGAGGCGTATTGATTATATTGTTCAGCATTTTCGGGTTCATTTTTATCCCAATGTTTGTGCTTATTTTTCTTCATTTCTTTCAAATTTTAATAATTCCAAATTGTTTTATGCAAATAGTTTGCCATTTTTACAAATCTGCCTTTTTGGCAGTTGCACTGTTTTTGCAAAGTTGCCAATATGCACACGAATTACACGGCGAACCAAAATCGTCAAACATTTTGTCGGTTGACTTAAATGGTTGGTTTGGGTCAAAAATTTCGGTGAGCAAACGGTCTAATTGTTGCAGAAATTCGTCGCGAATGGCAGGCGTAAATTGTATGTTTTGCTTGTTTTTGCTTTCGCCAAGAATTATGTTGGTTGTTTCGTTTTGTTTTTTCTTGTTTTCTCGGACAGAAAATAGGTGTGGTTCGCAAATAAAATCCGCATTTTCAGGCTCGTACAGCAGGCAATAGAAGAGCGTTTGCAAGATATATTTGTATTTTTCATCTTCGCAAATCTCGTCCAACGATTTTATATCTTTGTCGGCTTTACCTGTTTTATAGTCAATGAGGCGAATAATGGTTTGATTATTTTCCAAGTCGTCTATCATATCAATGCGGTCAATAAAACCTTTCAGCAGTACATTTTTCCCGTTAAAAGGATGCTTTTTTTCGAACCTATTTTCTAATTGTAAAATCGTAAAATTATCGTTTTGTTGGTCGTTTTT
>JBGUYG010000050.1:0-12446 GCA_045118535.1 Paludibacteraceae bacterium | reverse complement strand
CCGTTTTCAAATCTGCTTTGTTTGCCGTCAAAACAACCGCCGACTTTTCTTTTTGCAATTCTGCAATGCGGTTCGCATTTATATCGTACCCCACAACATCATACCGCTTGCTCATTGCTTTTGCAAGAGGCATTCCGACATATCCTAATCCTATTACGGCGATTTTTATTTGCATTCGGCAAAGATAGTTTTTTTTTAACAATTTGTAGAATAGAAAAAAAAAAGTAAATTTGCACGGTTTTTGCCGTTTTTACGAAGTTTAATTCAAAATTATAGATATTTTCAAACAATATGAAGCATTTCAAACTATTGGACACGGTGTGCGGTTGGGTTGTTTTTGCCATAGCGGCTGCCACGTATCTGCTTACTATGGAACCGACAGCATCCTTTTGGGATTGTGGTGAATTTATTGCCAGTGCGAGCAAATTAGACGTAGGGCATCCTCCTGGAGCACCTTTTTTTATGTTAATGGGACGTTTTTTCACGATGTTGGCACCCGACCAAGCCCACATGGCGATGTATGCAAACGCTTTGTCGGCATTGGCATCGGCGTTTACCATTCTGTTTTTATTCTGGACAATCACGGCTTTGGCTCGCCAGTTGGTCAAGGAAATTACAACCACCAACGGTATCGCTATTTTGGCTGCGGGTGTTGTAGGTGCTTTGACTTACACGTGGTCTGATACGTTTTGGTTTTCGGCTGTGGAAGGTGAGGTGTATGGTTCGTCATCGTTCTTCACGGCAGTTGTTTTTTGGCTGATTCTCAAATGGTACGAAAATGCCGACAAGGAAGGCTCTGACAAATGGCTTGTGTTGATTGCGTATTTGATGGGCTTGTCTATTGGCGTCCACCTTTTGAACTTGCTGACCATTCCAGCGATTGTGTTGGTGTACTATTTCCGCCGTTTCGAGTTTTCGTGGAAAGGATTTATTCTTTCATTTTTGGCTTCGGTAGGTATCTTAGCGGGTATTTTGTTCGGCATTATTCCGGGCATTCCGACCATTGCAGGTTGGTTTGAATTGTTGTTTACGAATACGTTCGGTTTGCCTTTCAATACAGGTTTGGCGATTTATTTGATTCTGTTATTTGGCTGTTTGGCTTGGGGCATTTTCGAGACATACAAAAACCAAAATATCATCCGTCGTAACGTATCGTTTATACTTGGGATTTCGTTGGCAGGCGTGCCGTTTTTGAAAGAAAGTGCGATTGTTGGAATCATACTTATCCTGCTTTTGGCAGCGATTTTGTTTTATTATAAGGAAAAAGTCCCCACTTCGCTCCTCAATACGATTATGTCGATTGTAACGGTGATTGTGATAGGCTATTCGTCTTACGCAGTCGTGGTGATTCGCTCCAACGCTGACCCACCTATGGACCAGAACTCTCCCGACAACGTTTTTGCTCTTAAATACTACTTGAACCGCGAACAATACGGCGACACACCTTTGTTGTATGGTCCCGTGTATAACGCACCCGTGGCATTGGATATTCGTGGCAACCGTTGTATCCCCGTGATGGATGAAGGGGCGGCTCAATATGCACCCAAAGTGAAGACACATGAGGGTGAAAAAGATGAGTATGTTGTTACAGGACATAAAACTTCCTACAAATTCCGCTCCGAGTTTATGATGTTCTTCCCGCGTTTGCATTCCTCGCAAGGAAGCCATATAGAAGGTTATAAACGTTGGGCAGACATCAAAGGCAAACGCATTCGCTATGATTATTGTGGCGAAAAACGTGCCGAGTATTGCCCTACTTTTGCCGAAAACTTACGCTTTTTCTTCCGTTATCAAGTCAACTTTATGTATTGGCGATATTTTATGTGGAACTTTTCGGGTCGCCAAAATAACATTCAAGGACACGGCGAAATCCACCACGGCAATTGGATAACGGGTATTTCGTTTATTGATAAGTCCATGTTGGGCGACCAAAACAAAATGCCGACTGTTTTGAAGGAAAATAAAGGACATAATGTGTTTTATATGTTGCCGTTGATACTTGGTTTGATTGGTATCGTTTGGCAATGCAAGAAGAAATTAGGCGACAAGCAAGTGGGTTGGCATTCGTTTGCCATCACGTTCTTGTTGTTCTTCTTGACGGGCTTGGCAATCGTTTTGTACCTCAACCAAACGCCTTATCAGCCTCGTGAACGTGACTATGCGTATGCGGGTTCGTTCTATGCTTTCTGTATCTGGATTGGTTTGGGCGTGATGGCTTTGATAGATGGTGCAACCAATACGATGAAAAACGATAAATTCAAACCTGTTGTAGCAAGTGTTATTGCGTTGATTGGCTTAGGCGTTCCTCTGCAGATGGTTTCGCAAACATGGGACGACCACGACCGCTCTGGACGTTATTCGTGTAGGGATTTTGGTTCCAATTACCTCAATTCGTGCGAGAAAAACGGTATTTTGTTCACTTACGGCGACAACGACACGTTCCCCTTGTGGTACTGCCAAGAGGTCGAAGGTATCCGTACGGACGTGCGAGATTGTAACCTTTCGTATTTGCAAACCGACTGGTACATCGGCCAAATGAAGCGTCCTTACTACGAGTCGGAAGGTCTGCCTATCAGTTGGCAACCCAAAGATTATATGCCTGGTACAAATGAATGGGTTTATGCAAGAAATAAAATCAAAACGCCATTGAGTGTTGACAAAGCGTTCCAATTCTTACTCTCGGATGATCCTCGCACCAAAATGGAGGGTATGAGTTATATTCCTACCAATCAACTGTTCGTTTATGCACCCGACAGCACACCTATGATGTTGCGTAGTTCAGAGCGTTACACTCGTTCGGAAATGATGACTATGGACATTATTTCGGGCTGTAATTGGGAGCGTCCAATTTATTTCTCGGTGAGTGGCAGTACGTCTATCTTCTTGGGTTTAGAACCCTATTTTGAGATAACAGGTTTGACGTATCATCTGACTCCTGTTCGCAGTGCTGACGGCCGTCCGCGTATCAATACAGAGGTGATGTATGACAATATGATGAACAACTTCAAGTACGGCAACATGAGCCAACCTGATTTGTACATTGACGAAACGCTTTTGAATATGTGTTATACCCATCGCAGTATGTTCATCCGTTTGGCAGAGGCTTTATTGCGGGAAAATAAAAAAGATAGTGCCATCAAAGTGTTGGATTATTGCGAAGAAGTGTTACCTAAATACAACATTCCTTACGAGTCCTCTTCGGCATCGATGGGAGGTCTGTATTACGCTATGGGCGAAACGCAAAAAGCAAATGCGATTATGGATGAGTTGGCAAACATGAGCGTTGAGTTCCTCCGTTGGGGCACCTCGTTGAAAAAGAAAGAACGTGAGTCGCTAACGGGTGAGATGCGTGAATACGCTTCGTTGTTGTCATTCTGTATGGGTCAATTCCAACGCCATCAACAAACCGAATTATTCGATCGTTACGAGAGTAGTTATCGTCAATATGTGGCACAATAATAAATGGCGGAAATTGATATAAATAGTATCAAACAACGTTTTGGCATCATCGGCAATGTGCCTTCCATCTTGCACGACATACGGATTGCCGTGCAGGTGGCACAAACCGATTTGAGCGTCTTAATCACGGGCGAAAGTGGCGTGGGTAAGGAACATTTTCCGCGAATTATCCACGCTTATTCGGTTCGCAAACACGGGAATTATTTTGCGGTGAACTGCGGTGCCATTCCCGAAGGAACGATTGATAGCGAGTTATTTGGACACGAGAAAGGTGCTTTTACCGATGCCAAAGCCGAACGAAAAGGGTATTTCGAAATCGCCAATGGTGGAACGCTGTTTTTGGACGAAGTGGGCGAATTGCCACTCTCTACGCAGGTGCGTCTGTTGCGAGTATTGGAAACGGGCGAGTTTATTAAAATGGGCTCTTCGCAGGTGCAAAAAACCGATGTCCGCGTGGTGGCAGCCACCAATCTGAATATGCGAGATGCCATTGCCAAAGGTAAGTTTCGGGAGGATTTGTATTATCGCCTCAACACGGTGGAAATCAAAGTGCCACCTTTGCGAGAACGGAAAGAGGATATTCCGTTTTTATTCCGCAAGTTTGCCCAAGATTTTGCCAACAAGTACCAAATGCCCCCCATTCATCTGACCGATGAAGCCCTCGCATTGTTGCAAAACTACTATTGGTACGGCAATGTTCGGCAGTTGAAAAACGTAACGGAGCAACTGTCCGTCTTGGAAACCAATCATAACATCGATGCCACAACACTCAAAAAATACTTGCCCGACATGGCGAACCAAAGCAACGCATTGATAGCACTCTCTTCGCCGTCTGCCAAAGCCGATCTTCTCAACGACCCCGAGGTGCTGTACAAGATTCTTTTGGATATGAAAAAAGACATGTCGTTGATGCGTATGCAGATAGACAATTTGTTGCAACAACAGCCTTCCAAGCCCGAATATAGTATCGTTTCAGCACCGATTCAATCCATTCATTCGCCCGAAAACGATTCCAAAAAAGATTTCTACGAGGAAGCGGAAGAGGTGAAAGAGGAAGAAAAAACGCAATCGATGCAAGACTTGGAAAAAGAACATTTATTTCGGGTTTTGCAAAAACATAACGGCAATCGCAAAGCCGCAGCACAGGAACTCAAAATGGCAGAAAGAACTCTATATAGACGCATTAAAGAGTATGGATTGTAAGAAAATAGTTTACATAGCAGTGATTTTTTGCTTGTCTTCGTGTGCGATTTCGTACAAATTTAGTGGCACAAGCATCGATTACACCAAGATTAGTAGCGTTTCTATTGCCGATTTCCCGAACAACGCACCGTTGGTTAATCCGTCTTTGAGCAATAATTTTTCGGAAGGATTGCGGGATATTTTTCAACGCCAAACACGGCTGCAACTGCTTCGAGCAGGTGGAAATTTGGAATTAGAGGGATATATCAAAGGATATAGCATAACGAATATGGCTGTGGCAGCCGACTCGTACGCCTCAGAAACCAAACTGACGCTCACCGTTCACGTCATCTACACCAACAATATCGCCCCCGAAGAGAGTTTTGAAAAGGACTATTCAGCTTATCAGATGTTCGATGCCACGCGTATGTTAGAAGACGTGCAGGACGAGTTGTGTTCCACGATGATACAAGAAATTACCGAAAGTATTTTTAACGATACGGTCGCAAAATGGTAAAAAATGGATTTATTGAAGCAAATAGAAGGTTTAGAGCATAAGTTCCACGAAGTTTCGTTGCAAATTACCGACCCGTCTGTGATTGGCGACCAAGCACGGTATGTCAAGTTGAACAAAGAATATCGCGATTTGGAGCGGGTTTTAACCTCGTGCAACCAGTACAAAACAGCCGTAAATAACTACGAGCAAGCCAAAGAGATTTTTTACAACGAAACCGACCCTGACCTCAAAGCGATGGCACGCGAGGAGATGGAAAATTACGAAAAACAACTGCCCGAGTTGGAGCAAGAAGTTCGGCTACAACTGCTTCCAAACGACCCCGAAGACGAAAAAAATGTGGTGATGGAGATTCGCGGTGGTACGGGTGGCGATGAAGCGGCGATTTTTGCAGGCGACTTGTTTCGGATGTACACGAAATACTTTGATTTACACGGATTTAAATACAGCATTTCGTCTTTTTCGGAAGGGACAGTCGGTGGTTACAAAGAAATTATTTTTAACGTCACGGGGCAAAATGTGTACGGCACTTTGAAATACGAAAGTGGCGTGCATCGCGTGCAACGAGTTCCGCAAACCGAGACGCAAGGTCGCATCCACACATCCGCTGCCACAGTGGCTGTGCTACCTGAAGCGGACGAGTTTGAAGTGCATATCAACGAGGGCGAAATCGTGTGGGAAACGTTCCGAAGTGGCGGTGCTGGTGGACAGAACGTCAACAAAGTCGAATCGGGCGTGCGGTTGCGGTATAATTGGAAAAATCCAAACACCAACCAAGTGGATGAAATCCTGATTGAATGCACCGAGACCCGCGACCAGCCCAAGAACAAAGAACGGGCTTTGGCACGTCTGCGGACGTACATCTACGACAAAGAACATCAAAAATACATTGACGACATCGCTTCTCGTCGCAAAACGATGGTTTCAACGGGCGACCGTTCCGCAAAAATCCGCACGTACAACTACCCGCAAGGGCGAATCACCGACCATCGCATTGGCTACACGGTGTATAATCTGCCCGCTTTTATGGACGGTGACATTCAAGGCGTGATTGATGCATTGCAAGTGGCCGAAAATGCCGAAAGATTGAAGGAAATGAACTAAAATTTAAGGGAATTCTATAAGTTGTTAAAAGATTTTTGAAGCAAAGTGCATGTAAAACAAGATAACACTTAATAGTAATTTCACACAGAAAGCATTATTTGAAAATATTTGAAATGTAATATTTTGCCGTAAACCTAATTATAGGTGATAATTAAAGATTAATTATGTATTATTTATGAGTAAGATAAAAAATCTATGCTTGTAATATTTTAGAAAAAATATCATAAATGGATAATACCCAACATATTATTATAAGTGGCGACAGCCGAAAAATGAGCGAGCTGCAAGACAATAGCGTTCATCTGATTGTTACTTCGCCACCGTATTGGCAGTTGAAAGATTATGGTAACGACAACCAAATCGGATTCAACGATACATACGAGCAGTATATCAATAATCTGAATTTAGTTTGGAAAGAATGCTTCCGAGTGTTACATGATGGTTGCCGTTTGTGCATCAATATCGGTGACCAATTTGCACGTTCAGTTTATTATGGAAGATACAAAGTAATTCCTATTCATTCAGAAATCATAAGGTTTTGCGAAACAATTGGATTGGATTTCATGGGGCAAATTATTTGGCAGAAAGCCACTACAATGAACACAACAGGTGGTGGTGCTGTGATGGGAAGTTTCCCACATCCTCGCAATGGTATTGTAAAACTTGATTTTGAGTATATTTTGCTTTTCAAAAAACAGGGCAATCCTCCGAAGCCAACAGCAGACCAGAAAGCTCAATCAGCAATGACGAATGAGGAATGGAACACTTACTTCAATGGGCATTGGTATTTTAACGGAGCAAAGCAAGATAAGCATTTGGCAATGTTCCCTGAAGAATTGCCAAAACGACTGATAAAAATGTTTTCATTCCCGCAAGAAACGGTTTTAGACCCATTCATGGGAAGCGGAACCACAGCGGCTGTTGCAAAAGCATTGGGAAGAAATTCTGTCGGTTACGAAATCAACAGCGATTTTATTCCATTGATAAAGAGCCGAATTTCCTCAAATCTTTTGGAGAACGTTCAAATAAAAGAAATAAAGCAAAACATTAAATTTGATTGTGAAGAAGAAATATGCAAATTGCCATATCGATTTGTTGACGTTCATAAAACAGATAAAAAAATAGATGTCAAGAAGTTGCAGTTTGGCTCTAAAATAGACAAAGATAGTTCAACCGAACGCGAAGAATTGTTCAGCGTAAAACAAGTTGTTTCACCCGAATTGATTTCTTTGAGCAATGGATTGACTGTGAGATTGATTGGTGTGAAACAAAATCCGCAAATCAATGGCAAAGCAACTGAATTTTTGCTGTCAAAATTCAAAGGCAAGAAAGTATTTTTGAAATATGATACTATAAAATACGATGCCGAGAACCATCTGATGGTTTAAATGTATTTGGAAAACAAGACTTTCATTAACGCACACCTTCTGAAAAGCGGATTGGTGTTGGTAGATGAAAGCATTGATTATAAGTATAAAACAAAATTCTTAAATTTATAGATATGGCAAAAGAATGGATTTTGAATAGTGCGATGAACCGCTTTCAACTTAATTTCAAACGCAATGTTGGAGCTACCTCAGAATCAATCAGAAAATGTGCACCGAAGTCGTTAGACGAATGGCGTGATTATTACTATGCCAATGTGAAGTCAGAGGCACATATAGAAGAATTAGGCAAGAAGTTGTACGTTAAAATAACCGAAGTTATCCAATCGGAAGTCCAAGAAGTTACCGAACAAGATTGCATTGACTATATGAAGCAGTTGGTTATAGACCGCACATACGATGGATATACTACTGAAATTCAAACTATTTATGGTCAACTTCAAGTTTCGTTGGACGTAAAAATAGAACCTGCACCCGATGAATGGGATAGATTGTTCAATGTGGATTTCTTTATAGAAGTGAATGACAATTATATTGGATTACAAATCAAACCGATAAACAACAGTTTACAGATACCTGAAATACACAAGGAATACGCCTTGCAAGCAAAAACTCACAAAAAATTCAAAAAAGAATATGGAGGCAATGTGTTCTATATCTATTCAGAAAAGGTAAATGGTAAAAAAGAAATCACTAATAAAGAAGTTGTTGAGGAGATACAGAAAGAAATTGAAAGGTTGAAAACTATTTAAATCTTGTAAATATGAAAGTAAAGTTAAGCAAAGCGGTAAAGCTATTCTTTGGCAACTCTTCATTAGAAATGGTTTATTTTGAGGCTATAGCTAATGCGTTGGACGCTAATGCTACGCAAATTAGCATCACCATTGAAGCTAAAGATTATAGCCAGCCTGAAACACTTGTGATAAACATTTCAGATAATGGAGAAGGATTTACAGATGAAAGATATACAAAATTCGGCAATTTATTTGATGTTGAGGACGCATCTCATAAAGGATTAGGCAGACTTGTTTATTTATGCTATTTTGAAAAAATAAAAATAACAAGTAGATATAAAGATACATACCAACGGGATTTTGAATTTTCTGATTCTTTTGATGAAACGCAATGCTTAATCACACAACATGACAAAGGAGGAAACGGAAGTACACTTTCCATGTCAGGATACACATTGGCAAAATTGGGCAAAAACGAATACCTTTCCCCAAAATATATAAAAGACAGATTGCTTGAGAAGTTCTATTCTCGCCTATATAAATACAAGACTAAGGCGAAAAACATTGAAATATCAATTTCCACTAATATCTCAGGGAGACATCAGGAAGAGACATTAAAAACATCTGATATCCCTGAATTTACACAAGTACAGATTCAAGACAAATTAGATTTGTTTTCGAACATAGAGTTATTCTATAATATACGAAGTACAAATAGCAGTAGCAAAGTTATTACTGCAATATCTGTAGATGACAGGACGTATCCTATTGATATTATGGCGGATGAGAATTTTCCGCCATTTTATGAAATGGTATTCCTTTTGTATTCGGACTACTTCGTTGGTAAGGTTGACGTTTCAAGAGAAAGTTTGTCTATACCAAAGGCAGACATGGACAATATTCAATCCTTGTTACGCAAAAACATAGAAAGTATTATCAACGAAAAAATCCCAAAGATTGCACAGACCAACAAAGAGAGAAAAGAAATGTTGATAAACAAGTACCCACACTTAAACGGATATTTTGAAGATGATAAGATTGGCTATGCTTCACAAGATGAATTGTTGAAAAAAGCCCAAGATACATTTTTCAGAAAGCAGCGAGAGATACTCAATGCGAATTATTTAACAGATGAACAATACACACAGTCTTTAGATTTGGCATCACGGACTCTTACTGAATATATTTTGTTTCGACAAAATGTCATTGAACGACTAAAAAACATTGACGCAAAGGACAGAGAATCTGTGATACATAACATTCTCATTCCAATGCGAAATGTATTTGAAAAACAATCCTTTGCTGATGATATGTACAGAAACAATATATGGGTGCTTGATGACAAATACATGACATACGATACAATTCTTAGCGATAAAGAAATGTCCGATGTTGTTAATGTTATCACAGAAGGAGAAGTATTTGAGAATGATGATGACAGGCCTGATATAGCTCTTATATTCTCAGGTAATCCCAAAGAGGAAAATGATAAAAAGGTTAATGTTGTTATTGTTGAATTGAAGAAAAAGGGGTTGTCTGTAGAAAACAATTCTATAGTTGAGATACAATTGGAAAAAAGAGCAAGAAAACTACTACAACATTATAAGGATAAAATCCAACAAATTTGGTTTTACGGAATAGTTGAAATAAATGAAGAATATGAATTGCATCTTGCTTCGGATTATCATAAACTTTATTCAACAGGCAAAGTTTATTACAGAGATAAAGAAATTGTATTGCAAGCCAATCCCAAAATATCAGTACCTATAGGCTTGTTTATTATGGATTTCGATGCTGTAGTTGATGATGCTGATGCTCGTAATTCTACATTTTTAAACATTATTAGAAGTAAAATTACGTCAAAATAAAACAGCAGTGCCACATCGTTTTATCATGTTTTGAACGACAACAAGAGTTATAAGCTTGATGTTTGCACTTGCCAACACATTCAAATCCAACTAAGGCAATTTTTTGATAGATTTCGCAAAGCGTAATTGATGCGTTGCAAGTGGCTGAAAATGCCGAACGATTGAAGGAAATGAACTAAAAGTTCAAAACAACTTTCTTTGCTGAATTGGCTGTGCTAACCCATTGTACCTCCAACGGTTTCAAAAACGCCGAAAATCACTTGATTTTTAGGGCTTCTTCGGTGATGGTGAGGGTACAAGAGTATTTCATATTTTTTCCGAAAATGCTCGTTTCTTTTGTCCAATAGCGTGTGTCAGTAAAAATCTTTGAATTATCGTTCCAATTAGCCAACGTATCACCTGAAAGGGATGTTACGATAAAATGCTTATTTCGGAAGCCACTTGCTATAATATCAGAAAATGTATTAATGCGATTGTATTGCTCTCTATAATATGGGTAATAGTGTACTTCAGCCGTTGATGGTAACATCGTATCTAATTGTGCAACCCACCCGTCTTCCACTTTAAGCGTTACATTGATAGAATCTAATGTTTCATTCATAACGAGAATATGTATATCATTATATCCGTCATTCTCGCATTCAAAACACAAATTACTACAACATAATACCAAGAATATCAACAATTTAATGTTCTTTTTCATACCCTACCAAACTTTTTCCTACTGCAAAAATACAAAATTATTTTGACTCAAACAAGTTTGACTACCTTACTCAAACCGCAATACCTTCGCAGGCGACACGTGCGAGACGATGAACGAAGGCAACCACAGCACCAAAACCGAAATCAACACAATAAACACATTCAATAGTAGCAACCCAAGCCAAGGGAACATGATGGGCACATAATCGATGTAATACACCGAAGCGTCCAACGGAATGAGATGCAAACGATACTGCAAAAACGCTATCAAAAAGCCAATGAGGTTGCCGTAAAGCATGCCTTTGCCAATCAGAAAAACAGATTCTATCAAAAACACTTTCCGCAAAAAACGGTTCGTTGCACCCAATGCTTTGAGCGTAGCAATGAAATTTATACTATTGAGAATCAATATAATAAGTGCCGAAATGATATTAAAACTTGAGACGCAAAGCATCAAAATAATAATCACCCACACGTTCATATCCAACAAATCCAACCACGCAAAAATCTGTGCATTCAAATCAATGAGCGACTGCACGTAATAGCCGTTATTGGCTTCATCAAACTGATTTCCAACCTCCAAAAAAACTTCGTCTGCCACCGTTTGCAGGTTCTCAAAGTCATCAAGGCTTATCTCCACACCTGCCACTTGGCGTTCTTCCCAACCATTCAACTGTCGCAACGCCGTTATGTCGCCCAAAATAAACTGACTATCAAACTCTTCAAAGCCCGTTTGGTACACGCCCACGATGTTCCATTTCCGCACGCGGATGTTGTCTTGGTTGATAAAATAGCACAAAACCGCACTATCCACGCTCAGTTGCAGTCGCGTGGCAATCGTTTGGGAGATGATGATTTCCTTGTCGGTTTGCGGGAGCCGTCCGTAACGCAAATGCGAGGCAAAATAGTTCCATTTAGGCGATTGTTGGGCTTGCGACAAATCAATTCCTTTGATAATCACGGCTTGAAAATCATTGTCGGTTTTGAGCATACACGGTTTGGTGATAAATGGCATCACTTCTTGCACGTGTTCAATGGCTCGTAAGTCGGTCAGTTGCGACTCGGTGAAAAAAATGGGCTTGCTTTCGTAGGTAGAATTATTGTCAAAATTAACCACTTGGATGTGCCCACCGAATCCAACTATTTGATTTACAATCTGTTGCTTAAATCCCAACACCACGCACACCGTAATAATCATCACAGTCGTTCCAATAGCAATGCCCATCAAAGCCACTTTTATAGCGGGTTTGACCACGTTCTTGTCCGCTTGTTGCGAAAAATAAAGACGTTTTGCTATAAAGTATTCAGCATTCATAACTCATTTGGTATATTTTTTGCCATACTATCTGCATACATGCACAAATTCGGTTTATATATCATTTTATTTGTCTGCCATTGCGGGTTTGCTTTGGGGCAAAATTTCCAACGTAACGCCGAAGAAATCGCCATGAAACAAACTATTATGTTAGACCGCGAAGTGAATCTGGATTCTACGCAA
>JBGUYG010000049.1:0-52528 GCA_045118535.1 Paludibacteraceae bacterium | reverse complement strand
TCCTAACTTAATGATAGCACGAAATAGAGATTTAAAATCGATGCCACAATGTTCATAAAATCGTGCGTCTTCGGTTGCCAACAGGGCATGAACAAGGTTGGGCGAAATCTCGGAAAACTTCACTTCAACGCGATTTTGCGTGATATAATATCGGCCTAACGACTTGCCATCAACGCTCAAAATCTCGGTTGCGTAGTCATTTTGCGGGTTTTGCAACTCGTCCAAAGGCGGTAAATAGCCCAATTTGCCCGTACTGATGAGCCAAAACAACACGACCACAATCAACACGCCAGCGATAAAAACGCCCCAAATCCAAAAAATAATTTGTTTATACAACGGATTATCTTGCTTCATAGCATTAAATCTTCTATTATGCGGTTTAAAATATGCATCCCTTGTTGCGTGGCAACGACCTGATTGCCCACGATTTTCAACTTTCCTTCGCGAATATACGAATTTATTTTTGTTTCGCCGACTATTTCTTTAGTTATCCCATTTTTGGTACGCAAACCCAACATAATTTGCTCGTTGTAGTGGTCGGTTGGGGTTAATTTTTCTTGTTCGTAAAAGTCTTTTTGTTGCAAATAGGTTTGTAAACTGGATACGTTCCAGCGTCTGTGAGAGCCATCATACGAGTGTGCACCCGCTCCAAAGCCCATATAATGTGTAAAATTCCAATAATTGGAGTTGTGGCGAGAATGGTAATTAGGCAAGGCAAAATTGGAAATTTCGTAGTGTTCGTAGCCGTTTTGTTGCAGTTTTTCGCACACCAAATCAAACATCGCATTGGCTGTTTCGTCGTCTATTTCGGCGAGTTGATGCTGTTGCAGTTGTTGGTAGAAAAGCGTGTTGGGTTCGTAGGTGAGGCAGTAGGTCGAAATATGTTGCACCGAGAGCGAAAGGGCAGTTTGGATTTCCTGTTGCCATTGCTCCAAACTTTGGTTGGGCAAGGCATACATCAAATCAATGGATATGTTTTCAAAACCTGCCTGCTGTGCCATTTTCACCGCTTGAATGCCTTCGGTTGCGGTGTGTCGTCTGCCTAATTGTTGGAGATGGTGGTCGTGAAAAGATTGGATACCGATACTTATTCGGTTGATTTTCAGGCGATTATATGCTTGTAATTTTTCCAACGTTAAGTCGTTCGGATTGGCTTCAATGGTGATTTCAATGTCTTGGGTAAGCGTGGCGTTTGCAGCGATAGTTTGCAGGATTTTTTCGATAAATTCCACCTTCAAAACGGAAGGCGTACCACCACCAAAATAAATGGTAGAAATGGCTTCTGTATTGGCTTTAAGCCGTGTTTTGATTTCTTGGCAAAGTGTCTGAACGTATTGTTCTTGCAGTTCCAAAGCGGTCGTGGAAAAAAAATCGCAATAGTTACAACGGCTAACACAAAAAGGAATATGAATGTAAATTCCCATTATTTTTCGTCCTTTTTTCCCCACAAAAACTGCATCCACTCTGCCATTTTTTGCTCTTGGGCACTGCCTTGTGGTTGCCAAAAATGCGTATCTTGGAGTTGGTCAGGCATAAATTGCTGTTTGACAAAGTGATTGGCGAAGTCGTGTGCATATTTGTAATCTTGCCCGTAACCTAAATCTTTCATCAACTTAGTGGGGGCATTGCGTAAGTGCAGTGGCACAGGTAAATTGCCCGTTTGTTGCACGGTTTGCAAGGCATTATCAATTGCCAAATAAGCCGAATTGGATTTTTGCGAAGTGGCTAAATAAATCGTTGCCATTGCCAACGGAATGCGTCCTTCTGGCCAGCCAATTTTGGTGAGGGTATCAAAGCACGCATTCGCCACGAGCATCGCATTGGGGTTCGCCAAACCAATATCCTCACTTGCCAAAATGACCAATCGCCGAGCAATGAATTTCGGGTCTTCACCCGCTTCAACCATACGTGCAAGCCAATAAATAGCGGCATCTGGGTCGGAACCGCGAATGGATTTGATGAAAGCCGAAATGATGTCGTGGTGCATTTCGCCGTCTTTGTCGTAGGCAAGCGGATTTTCTTGCAACAATTTCGTTACCGTTTCGTTATCAATCACCGTTTTGCCAGCATTAACAACTAACTCAATGATATTCAGTAACTTACGAGCATCGCCACCCGAAAACCGAAACAAACTTTCTGTCTCTTTAACTTCTATGGATAATTTTTTCAGATATTCATCGCACGTCAAAGCCCGCTGTACAAGAGCCTCTAAATCGGCTTTTTCAAGGGATTTTAGGACATAAACCTGACAGCGACTCAAAAGGGGCGTAATGACTTCAAAAGACGGATTTTCGGTGGTTGCACCAATCAGCGTAATAATCCCCGATTCCACCGCACCGAGTAAACTATCTTGTTGGGCTTTGGAAAATCGATGAATCTCGTCAATAAACAGAATCGGCGAAAGGTTATTCGTGCTTTTAAAAACCCCACCTTGCAAATCATGGATTCGTTTGGCTTTATCAATCACTTCCCGCACGTCTTTAACGCCCGAACTGATAGCCGACAATGTAAAAAACGCCCGTTTTTGTTGGTTGGCAATGATTTTAGCGAGAGTCGTTTTGCCAACGCCTGGCGGTCCCCAAAGGATAAAAGACGACAGTTTGCCACTTTCTATCATCTCACGCAAAACAGAGCCAGAGCCAACCAAATGACTCTGACCCACATATTCGTCTAAATTTTTAGGACGTAATCGCTCCGCTAAGGGTAACATATTACCAAATGTATACTCGTTTTGCAGGTTCTACGTACATAGAATCGTTTTCGGTTACCCCAAACGCATCACACCATGCCGAGATATGTGGTAAAGCCCCATTAACACGCCATTTTCCTAAGGAATGTTCGTCGTCTTTGGTGCGTTTGATCACTTCTTCGGAACGGATATTGTTTGCCCACACGTTCGCGTAAGCAAGGAAGAAGCGTTGTTCGGGTGTGAAACCATCACGACTTTTCAACTTCTCTTTATCCTCCTTTTGGAGTTCGTTATTTTTAAAGGCTTGGAAAGCGATTTGCAACCCACCATGGTCGGCAATGTTTTCGCCCAACGTGAACGCACCGTTTGCAAAAACGCCCGGAGCCACTTCTATCTGGTTGAAATAATCTTCCAACACTTTGGTGCGGATATCAAATTGCTTTTTATCCTCTTCAGTCCACCAATTATGCAGGTTACCTTCCTTGTCAAATTTAGCCCCTTGGTCATCAAATCCGTGCGTCATTTCGTGCCCAATAACCACACCGATAGCTCCATAATTGAACGCATCGTCGGCTTCCATATCAAAGAAAGGATACTGCAAAATACCCGCTGGGAAGCAGATTTCGTTACTTGAAGGGTTGTAGTATGCGTTGACTGTTTGCGGGAACATATACCATTTTTCCTTGTCCACAGGCTTATTGAGGAAACTCAACGAATAATCCACATTGAAGCGTGCAACGGCTTGCACATTAGTGTAATAGCTTTTTTCTTTGTCAATTTGGAGTGCCGAATAATCACGCCATTTGTCGGGATAACCAATCTTGATGGTGAAGGCTTTTAGTTTGTCCAACGCTTTGACTTTGGTGGAGTCGGACATCCATTCCAAGTTCTGTATTCTTTCGGCAAACGCATCTTGCAAGTTATGCACCAAACGGAGCATACGTTGTTTTGCTTCTTCCGAAAAATATTTTTTGACGTAGGTTTGTCCAACTGCTTCGCCCAAACTGCCATTCACGATGCCCACAGCACGCTTCCAAAGCGGTTGTTGCTCCTTGGCACCCGAAAGCACCCGACCATAAAAGTCAAAGTTTTGGTCATAGATTTGGCTGCTCAAATACGAAGCCGAACCATCAATCACTTGCCAAGTAAAATATGTTTTCAAGTCCTCCAAACTCTCTTCTGCCAACATTTTACCTGCTTCTTTGAGGTGTTCAATCTGACCTACGGACAAACTATCGGTCGTGATTTTCATTCCATCAAAATATGCCTTCCAATCCACTTGCGGAACGAGTTTTTGCAACTCTTCCACGCTCATTTTATTGTAGTTGGCAATCGGATCGCGAAGTTCGGTATTATTTTTTGCTTTTTTAGCCAATCGTGTTTCCATTCGCATAACTGTTTGAGCGTATTTTTCTGCTTTTTCGGCTTCAAAACCAAACAATACAAACATCTTTGCAATATGTTTTATATACTCTTCACGGATTTTGAGGGTGTGTTCGTCCGTATCAAAATAATAATCTTTGTTACCCAACGCAAACCCGCTCTGATACTCGTTCAAGATGTTCATTGACGAATTTAACGCATCGGCATCCACGTACATCGCCCACATACTGCAATCCAACGAACGACCCAAAAAAGCCGATAATTCGCTCTTCTGAGCAATGTTTTGAATCTCCAAAATCGTATTTTGCAACGGAGTAATGCCTTCTTGATTACGGCGTGCGGTATCTAAGCACAAATTATACATATCCGCAATTTTTTGCTCTACCGAACCCTCTTTGTAAGGTTTTTGAGCAATTTCTTCAATCAAACCATTCACCCGCTCCACGTTTGTTAAAGCCAGTTTATCAAAACTACCAAAGCGACTATACTCGTCAGGCAGAGGATTATTCACCATCCAACCACCACACGCATACTGATAAAAATCGTTCTGTGGCACCGCTGTTGTGTCTAAATTACTGGGGTTAATGCCCGTTGTTTGTTGTTGTTTACTGCACGCAATATTCATAAAAATTATAACCGCTAAAAAGATATTTTTTTTCATATTCTTATATTTTTTATTCTACAACTTTTTACTCCTCATTTATTGCTTTGTCTGTTCGACTTAAAAATTCCGTTTTTACATCTTCATAAAAATGGGCAACCGCAGTAACCACATACGGATAAACCCAAAGCATACCAACTCCACAAGTCATAATGCCGACTAAAAACCAGCCAATAAACGACAAATAAAGCAACAACAAATCCACTTTATGCCCGTACATCATCTCACGGCTGATTCGCAACGCATCGCGGAAATCCAACGAAGGTTCATCTTCGTAAATGAACGGCACCATCGCATACGCCATACTCAAAACAATCGCGCCAATACCCAATGTAATCGCACCCAAGAGCAGTTCCAAAAGAGCGATAACAAACATCGCAATGACGCTCTGTTCATATTTTTCGGCGAAAATGCTAAACCAACTCGATATAAGCGATTGAGTATTTTGATTTTTTCGTACGTTACGAAGGCACAAAATAAAAAAAGCAAACTCCAAAGGCGATGCAATCAAAATGACAAATGCAAACGTAATACCACGACTTAAAAATAAATCGCTATAGTAGCCAAACATTTTAATCAAATAAGACGTCCCCGAAAGGCAACTTATAGCGTAAAAAATCAATGTTACAATAGCAAAAGAGTGCCAATTTTCTCTCAAACTCTCCCTTGCCAAAGCACGATATTCAGCAAATAATTTCATAATTTTTGAACTTAAAAAATCCCGTGAAATTACTTTTTTTTTAGAAATTACAATAATTTTTCAAACGGAAATCGTAAATTTACACGTAAAATCTGACTCGAATGGCTAAATTTTTTGGATAAAAAAAGGATTTTTGTATCTTTGTGGAGGAAGTAAAACTTTTAACACAACACAACTATGCGAATTATCATTTTAGGAACGAGTTGGCCGTATCGGGGTGGTTTGGCTTCGTTTAATGAGCGTTTGGCACAACAATTTATGTCCGAAGGAAACGAAGTTGAATTGTTTACGTTTACGTTGCAGTATCCGAGTTTTGTTTTTCCGGGCAAAACGCAATACTCGGACGACCCACAGCCCAAAGATTTGAAAATTACACGTTCTTTGAGTTCTGTTAATCCATTTTCTTGGTCAAAAACGGCTCAACAAATCGCTCAATTGAGGCCTGATTTGTTGGTGATAAAGTTTTGGCAACCGATGATGGCACCGTGTTTGGGAGCAGTGGCACGCAAGGTGAAAAAACTCACGAATAATGCCACCAAAGTGGTTTCGATTTTGGATAATGTGATTCCGCACGAGCATCATTTTTGGGATAGATTTTTAATCAAATACTTCATCAAAAGCGTTGACCATTTCGTGGCAATGTCGGATAGTGTGAAGAAAGATTGCGAGCGATTTAGCACGAAAAAACAGCAAGTGGCACTTTGTCCGCACCCACTTTACGATAATTTTGGCGAACTGATTCCCAAACAGACCGCACGCGAGAAATTAGGGCTTGATAAAGATACTTTATACTACCTTTTCTTCGGCTTCATTCGGGATTATAAAGGGTTGGATTTGTTGATGCACGCCTTCGCAGACGAGCGATTGAAGCAGAAAAATGTGCGACTTTTGGTGGCTGGAGAGTTTTACAATAATGCCGAACAGTACGCAAAAATAGAGGAGAGATTGAACTTGAAAGGGCGTATTCTTTGGCACACCCATTTCATCCCGAACGACGATGTGAAGTACTATTTTTCGGCGTGTGATTTGGTGGTGCAACCCTACAAATCGGCTACACAGAGCGGTGTAACCCAAGTGGCATACCATTTTAACAAACCGATGTTGGTGACGAACGTGGGTGGGTTGGCAGAGATTGTACCCAACCAAAAAGTGGGTTATGTTACACGCGTTATGCCGAAAGATATTGCCGATGCGTTGCTTGATTTTTGCGAAAAAGGCGATGTAGAGTGCTTCCAGAATGGCATTTTGGAGGAGAAAAAGAAATATACATGGTCAAATATGACCCAAACGATTTGTAATTTGCAACTAATATGATTTATCGGAGTAAAGCCCCTTTGCGGTTAGGTCTTGCAGGTGGTGGGACGGATGTTTCGCCCTATTCGGATATGTACGGTGGGGCGATTTTGAACGTAACCATCTCTTTGTTCGCCTACACGACTATTGAGCCGTGCGACAATGGCAAAATCACGTTCGTTTCGCCCGATGTGGATTTGGTGGAGGAGTATGATAGCACGGAGCGGTTGGACACGGGTGGCTTTTTCATTTTAGCCAAGGGAGTTTACAATCGTATCGTCAAAGATTACACGCACAAGCCACTTTCGTTCCGCATTACGAGCCACGTGGATGTGCCTGCGGGAGGTGGTTTAGGGACAAGTAGCACGTTGGTTGTTTCGATTTTGGGAGCTTTCATAGAGTGGCTAAAGTTGCCGTTGGGTGAGTACGACATTGCTCGGTTGGCATACGAAATTGAGCGAGTGGATTTGGGGTTGTTGGGCGGTAAGCAAGACCAGTATGCAGCGACTTTTGGTGGGTTTAATTATATGCAGTTTTCCAAAGAGAATCAAGTGTTGGTCAATCCGTTGCGAATCAAAGCCAACTATCAAACCGAGTTAGCCCATAATCTGTTGCTTTTTTATACCCAAACCTCCCACGTGAGTGCCGAAATCATCAAAGGGCAAGTGGAAAATATGCAACAAAAGAATGCCGATGCGATGGAAGCGATGCACCTCATCAAGCGTCAAACGGAGTTGATGAAAGAGGTGCTGTTGCGGGGTGAAATTGATAAAATTGGCGACATCCTCAATCTCAGTTGGGAGCAAAAGAAAAAAACGGCTCAACACATCTCCAATCCGTTGCTGGAAGATATTTACAAAACGGCTCTGAAAGCGGGTGCAACGGGTGGCAAGATAAGCGGTGCAGGTGGCGGTGGGTTTATGTTTTTTTATTGCCCGAACGTCAGTCGCTACACGGTGGAACGCGAATTGGTGAAGAACTTTAAAGGCGAAGTAAAACGATACGAATTTACGCAAATAGGACTTGAAACATGGACAATTTAATCAAAAATGCAATACAAAATAGCATTGATGTAAAAAGTGCTATTCTTCAAAATGAATCGCTTTTGCAGACGATTGAACAGGTGGCACAAACGATGATTGAAACGCTCAAACGTGGCAATGCTGTCTTTTGGTGCGGGAATGGTGGTAGTGCTGCCGATGCTCAGCACCTTGCAGCCGAACTGTCGGGGAGGTTCTACTATGACCGTCAACCCTTGCCTTCGGAAGCCTTGCACTGCAATACGTCTTACCTCACGGCTGTGGCGAATGACTACGGCTACGAGTTGGTTTATTCGCGTTTGATTGCGGGTTTGGGCAAGAAAGGCGACATTTTGGTGGGACTTTCCACGTCTGGCAATTCGCAAAATATCCTCAATGCCTTCGAAAAAGCCAAAGAGTTGGGCATTACGACCGTTGCGATGACGGGTGATATGGGTGGAAAAATGGCTTCCCAAGCGGATTTTACTATCAAGGTACCTTCTACCGATACCCCTCGCATCCAAGAGTCGCACATCACCATCGGGCATATTTTGTGCGAAATAATCGAAGCCTCTTTGTTCCCAAAATCCTAAATTATGTTCTCGGAAGCGGTTATTTTAGCGGGTGGTTTTGGAACACGGCTTGCACACGTCCTCGGCAACGTTCCTAAACCGATGGCACCCATACACGGAAAGCCGTTTTTGACCTATCTTTTGGAGCAGTTGGAGAAGGTGGGTGTGCAACATATCATTTTGGCGACTGGCTACAAGCACGAGGTGATTGAAAGCTATTTTGGCACGCAGTATCGCTCGCTGAAAGTGTCGTATTCGGAGGAAAATATCCCACTTTTTACAGGTGGGGCGATTCTCAAAGCCTCTAATTTAGTGGAAAAGGAGGATTTTTTGGTGCTCAATGGCGACACATTATTTGATATAGATTTGGAAGCCTTTTGCAACTTTCATACCCACCAGCAAGCCTCTGTTTCGTTGGCTTTACGGCAGGTAGATGATACAGCACGATATGGAGCGGTGCAGGTGAAAGGCGATCGAATCGTTGCATTTCAAGAAAAAAATAAAAGCGAAGGGCAAGGTGTAATCAATGGTGGCGTTTATGCTATCAACAAAAAATGGCTTCAACAGAGCAACTTGCCCGAAAAATTCTCGTTTGAAAAGGAGGTTCTGGAGCAAAAAGTGGGCACCGAAAAATTTTATGGCAAAACCTTCACGGATTACTTCATTGACATTGGCGTTCCCGAGGATTATTATAGGGCACAGAAGGAATTTGGGAGCCGTTTTGCGGTGAATGATAGTTTCTTATTTTTAGACCGCGATGGTGTGCTAAATCGCCGTGTGGTTGGGGATTATGTGCGGTCGTGGAAGCAGTGGGAATGGTTACCGAACGCTCTTCAAAGCGTGGCGAATATGAGCCAAAAATATGATCGCGTTTTTGTTGTAACTAACCAACAAGGCATCGGCAAAGGACTTTTTACGATGCAAGATGTGGACGAAATCCATCAAAAAATGCTTGCTGAGTTGCAAGAAAAGGGTGGAAAAATGGATAAAATCTACGTTTGTGGCGACCTAAAAGAGAGTGGGAGTCTCAATCGCAAACCCAACATAGGCATGGCTTTGCAAGCCCAAGCGGATTTTCCCGAAGTGGATTTCACCCGAAGCGTCATGGTGGGCGATAGCGTGAGCGATATGCAGTTCGGTTGGCGTGCGGGTATGCGGTGCATTTTTTTGACCAATAACGAAGCCGTTCCGCCCGAAGTCCGTGACTATACCGACATGATTTTTGCGGATTTGCAAGCGATTACTTCTCGTTAAATTGGAAACGTTTTGTTGTTTTCCACAAATAGTAAAAAATAAGTGTGAAAATGGCAAAAATGAATTATTTTCGTGGCGATTTTTATAAAATTTATGGGTTAATGAACTTGTAAAATGGCGTACATAGTGGCATTATGCTTTATTACTTGGTCCTAAGAAAACTCGACACTTTTTTAGAACTATCATTCCAAGGAGGAAGTCAAAATGTTCATGCAACGGCGTGGGCTTTTTCCGTAGATGTATTTGGAATGATGAGGTTAGTCGAGTAATCCCGAAGGGCCAAATAAAAACTACAAAGTCTACGCTTTTTTATACGGGTGAGTTACAAAAAAAAAGAAAAAAATATAATATGTTGAATTACAACGAAATAAAACTAAAATTAAAGATTTTTATGGATATATTAGTATTTTGTTTTGCAAAGTAATAAAATTGCTATATCTTTGCAACGCAAAAGCGAAAAAATAATAGGTAACTTTAAGAATTATAAACAATTAGATAATATACAAAATGAAAAGATTTTTAACAATTAGTATTTTTTTGACCGTCCTCACGATGGTGGTAACGGCTCAAAACACGTTTTCGGGTCTCGTAAAAGACACAAAAGGGCAGGCTATTCCCTTTGCTACCGTGCAAATTTTGAAAACCGATAGCACGTTGGTAACGGGTGCAATCACCGATGACGATGGCAAATATACGCTTTCTTTTTCGTCCGAAGAAAGCCAAAAGTATCTCTTGCACGTTAGTTTTGTGGGCTATAAAACCCAAGTGTTGCACCTCGACAGCAAAGCGACCGACATCCGCGATATTGTCTTGGAAGAGGAGGCAACCGAACTAAGTGAGGTCGAAGTGAGTACCAAACGCCCTTTGGTGGAGCGTCAAGTGGATAAACTCGTACTCAATGTGAGCGATTCGCCCTTTGCTGTGGGCAGTAATGGCGAGGAGTTGCTCAAAAAAGCTCCGGGTGTGAACATCGACAAAGACGGCAATATCACCGTCAATGGTCAGTCGGTGGCAGTTTATATTGACGGTCGTCCTTCGCATTTGAGTGGCGAGCAGTTGAAGGCGATGCTTGAAAGTACGGACGGAAGCACCATTGACAAGATTGAAATCATTACCCATCCTTCGTCAAAATACGATGCAGCGGGTTCGGGGGGCATCATCAACATCAAAACCAAACGCAACATGACGCGAGGTGTCAATGGTACACTTTCTACGACCTATGGTGGAATGTATTTCAGCGATATAGATAAGTATTTGCAACGAGATAACGTATCGTTGGACTTGCATATTCGCACCGAAAAAACCTACACCTCGTTGGCTTTGACACAAAATTATAATTCGGGTGCTAATACGATGGAAACGGGTAGTAAAGTAGATGATGGCAACACGGCTCCGTTGGAACGTTACACCAAATCTCGCCGATTGCAAACCTATCAGTGGTATCGCCTGAAAATAAGCAATGACTGGTTCGTGGATAAGAAAAACACCATCGGTTTTATTTTCAATATGCCACTTTCAAAATGGGAGACAGAGCAAAACCCTCAGCATAATTACAGTTATTTATTCCGTGCCAATGACACGTTGAGTAGCGGTACAAGCGATATTAAAAATTTGTACAAGTGGCGTCAATACTCGTCCAACATCAACTACACGCACATCTTCAATGACTCGTTAGACCAAGAAATCACGTTTAACTTGGACTACAATCGCCACTCTGACGATGGAAATACGAATAGTTTGACCGATTACACATATTACGACCCTTCCATTCCTGCCTCGCACTTGAAACTACATCTCAATACGGACAATTACGTCAATATCTACTCTGCCAAAGCCGACTTTCAGACGAATGTATGGCGAACAGGCAAGATTGAGGCAGGTGCTAAATGGTCAATGACCTACACGCACAACCGCTTAAAAACGGATTCTACCATCAACGAAACCAACGAACGCCCTCAAAAGACGACTGCTTTCAACTACAACGAGCAGATTGCGGCACTGTATTTTTCGATAGCCAATCGGTTTGGCGAGCATTGGAACGCAAAAGTGGGCTTGCGTGGCGAATTTACCAATAGTAAAGGCGATTGGATTTCGGCAGACAGTACCACCAAGCGAAGTTATTTCAACCTCTTCCCGACGGCGTTTGTGGGCTATAATCCGAATCAAAAAATGAGTTTTAATCTCTCCTATAATCGTCGAATCCAACGTCCAAGTTATGACGAACTCAATCCCTTTGAAGATTACACGGACGCTTATACATACCAAGTTGGTAACCCACAATTAAAGCCGTTTTTTTTGCACTTTGCTTCGTTGAATATGACCTTTTTACAACGTATTTCACTTGAAACGGGCATGGCATATGGTACAGATTTTACGAATGAAAAAACAGATGTTTTAGAAGGTGGCATTACGCGTACTAAACCCTACAATGCAGGTACGGCTATGGTTACCTATGTAGGTTTATCGTTGACAGAAATACCTATCGTTCCGAAAATGGAAACCGATGAAAACGGCAAACGCAAACTAAAAGGTGCTTGGCTCGCTCTGACTGCTCACGGAAGTTACCAATACAGCGAGACTAAATTGAAATATCCCGTTGAGATAGTTACACGCAACAATCAGGTTTATGGACAAGGTTCGCTCACAAGTTATTTGCCAAAGGATTGGACGTTGGCTATTGATGGTTGGTATGTTACACGCCAAAAATGGGGATATAATGAATATGCTGCCCAAGGTGGTTTGGGTGCGTCTATCAAAAAGAAAATCAAAGAGCCGAATATGACTTTTAGTGTGCAGATTTGGGATATTTTCAGGACGGGACGCTATAAATCAACCCAAACGATGGAGAATTATTCGGCATTTCATAGTGGCTATTACCATCCGCAGAAGGTCAGCATCGGGCTTGTGTGGAACTTCGGAAAACAGCAGTACGTCAAGTATCGTAACGTAGGTAACACCGAAGAAGAATCGCGTATCGGCAGTGGTGGTGGTAACGAAGGCAACAAGAGTGGTGGGTTGTAAACCTGCTTGTGAAAATATACAAACGTTATTGAAAGGCAAATGTAGAGGTATAATTGGGGAGTTATCAAAAATGGTACTATACGTGTACGAGCTCCAATTCTCTCTATTTTTGCCTTACGTTATTGTAACAAAATAGAATAATAGTTGCTTGGAGTAACGATATGTTGGGTTGTAGGATGGTAGGCTTGGATGAAAGAATTAGGGAAACGCACTTTTTGATGCTCATTCCATTTCATTTCAAATAAACGAATTTCACCGTTTTCTTCCTCAATATAATCTATTTCTTGTCGGTCGGTAGTTCGCCAAAAATAACTCCGCACTCGTCTGCCTGCATAGTAGTTTTGTTTCATACGCTCTACAATGAAAAAATTTTCCCATAAAGCCCCTTTATCTCCACGCAATTCAAGCGGTGAAAAATTATTAAGTACGGCATTTCGTAGCCCAACATCGTAAAAATAGATTTTTTTGCTTTTATTCAACTCACTTCGTATGTTTCGGCTAAAACTATTCAGGCGAAAAACGATAAAACATTTCTCTAATAAATCAATATATTTTTCTACTGTTTTACTATCTATTTGCAATATCTTACTTAATTCGTTATACGACACTTCGCTGCCGATTTGCGTGGCAAGAGCAATGACTAATTTTTGCATTATAGTAGATTTGCGGATCCCTTCCACCTCTAATACGTCCTTAAAAAGATAATTCTCCGTGAGCCACGAAAGCGTATCTTGTGGAGGCATTTTACCATATAATATGTCGGGATAAGAGCCATAAATAAGTCTTTTTTCTATCGTTTGTTGTACTTCCAATAAGCCTTTATTTGCGTATATCTCGGCCGTAGAGATGGGGTAAAGTTGATATTGGGCTTTGCGACCCGTCAGAGGTTCGTCTAAATAGTTATGTAAATCCAATGCAGAAGAACCTGTAACCAAAAACTGCACTTTTGGAAAGTTTTCCACTAAAATTTTAAGTATCAAACCGATATTTTCTATCCGTTGGGCTTCGTCTATGACCACAATTTCGTTGTCTGCAACTAATAGTTGTAAATTACTCAAAATAGGATTGGAAAATAAATTACGCATTTCTTGTAAATCACAATTTATCCACAAAGTTTTACTGGTAGAAGCATCAACAAATTGGTGCAATAAGGTTGTTTTCCCGACCTGTCTTGCTCCAATCACAACAATCACTTTTCCTAATCCAAATGATTTTGTAATCGTTTCTTGTAAAGAACGCACTAACATAATAACTTCTTTGCCTACGAAGATAGAAAAAGAAATTTAAATTCCAAAATTATTGCTATATTTTCGGATTATATTCCAAAATTATTGCTATTTTTTCGGATTATATTCCCCGAAAATACTTTTCATCTCTTGCTGGATGTTCTCCTAACGAACTCAAGGAGGGTTTAACTTCAATACGATTTAAAAATCCGGCAGTTGGTCGGTTGGAATTTCTTTGAGATACCCGTTGATAAATTGGATATTGCGTGCTGGAAACTGCTTCGGCCAAACAGGATTATGGGTTGAAACAATCACTGCTACGCCCGTTTTACTAATGCTATACAGCAAATCCATAATCTCCTCGCCCGTCGTCATATCCAAGTTCCCAGTAGGCTCATCAGCAAGAATCAACTCGGGCGAATTAAGCAAAGCACGAGCAATTACGATACGTTGCTGCTCGCCACCCGAGAGTTGATGTGGCATTTTGTACGCCTTATTACTCATATCCACTTGGGCTAAAATCGTATGGATATGTTCCTTCATCACGCGTTTATCTTTCCAGCCCGTTGCCTCCAAAACGAACAGCAAATTTTCTTCGATGTTGCGGTCAATGAGCAGTTGAAAATCTTGGAACACGATACCCAATTTCCGTCTTAAATACGGGATTTTACTCCTTTTAATCGTGTTTAAGTCGTACCCTAAGACGTGTGCCTCGCCCGATTCGATGGGCATATCGGCATAAAAGGAACGCATCAGAGACGATTTCCCACTACCAATCCGACCCAAAAAATAAACCATTTCACCACTTTGGATACTAAAATTCACTTCACGCAACACAATCTGCTCGGCGTGACAAATCTCTACATTATTATATTGAATTAACTCGGGCATATTTTTTTGTTCTTCGTGCGAAGGTACTTTTTTTGTGGAAATTTCACAAAGATTTTTTATTTTTGTGTCAACTTTAACGTTTATGACTATGAAAGATATGTTTAATTTAGACGGTCGTGTAGCGTTAGTTACAGGCTGTTCAGGCGGTTTAGGAGTGCAGATGGCGAAGGCATTAGCATCACGCCATTGTAATTTGGTGATTATTGCACGTCGGTACGAAAAACTCTTGGAGGTGCAAAAAGAGATAGAGGGTTTGTACGGTGTCAAAGTGTTGCCTATTCAGTGCGATATAACGAACACCGAAGCGGTCGATAAGATGGTTGATGAAGCTGTAAAACACTTCGGAAAGATTGACATTTTGATCAATAATGCGGGTACGGGTGCGGTGGCTCCAGCCGAAAAAATCACTGATGAGCAGTTTATGAACGAGATTCAGATTGACCTCTTTGGTACGTTCCGTGTGGCTCGTGCGGTGGCTCAAAAATCCATGATTCCCAATCAATACGGTCGGGTGATTAACATCGCTTCGATGTACGGTTTGGTGGGGAATAAAATTGCCCCTGCCTCGCCTTATCATGCGGCAAAAGGTGGCGTGGTGAACTTGACGCGTGCCTTGGCTGCCGAGTGGGGAAAGTACGGCATTACGGTGAATGCTATCTGTCCGGGCTACTTTATCACGCCACTCACGAAAGAGACGTTGGAGTCGGACTATTTTACGCAGTATGCCAAGACGGTTATCCCGTTGGAACGCTACGGACACGAGGGCGAGTTAGACCCAGCCGTGCTGTTTTTGGCAAGTGAGGCTTCCACATACGTTACGGGTGTTGCGTTGCCTGTGGACGGTGGTTATACGTGCGTGTAAATGGTGCAATTTAGGCAAGCGAAACGTTTTTTGCATAACCTATTTTTGTTCAAATAACAGATTTTTTATACTTTTGCTTACGATTTTTAACTTTTAAACAAGAAAATGAAAAAGATAAGGATAATTTGTGCTATGGTTGGTTGCATGTTATTTGCACAATGTTTTAGCACTCAGAATAAGGTTGGGGCACAAAATGTTTCGCAGATGACTTCCAAAGAGTTGAAAGCGGCTGCCAGAGTGCAAAAAGAGAAAGAAACGGCTGTCAAAAAAGCCTACAAAGCCCAAGAGAGAGCCCAAAAAGCCGCAGAAAACGTTGTAAAAGCCCAAGAAAAAGCCAGAACTGCTCAGGAGAAAGCGAAAAAAGCCCAAGAGAAAGCCGAACGACTTACGGGAAAGCCTCTTCCACCTGCTCCAAAGTGGTAAATCATTTTGGGACTTGTGAGCAATGAAAAGTGGAGACATGGATTCTTCACTTTTTTTTATCCCCACCTTCGACTTAAAATTTTTGTATCATACAGATTTTTTACTACCTTTGTGCGATTTACAAAATGCGTATGTTTCCGAAAGATTTTATAGACAACATAACCAAGCAATTAGGGTCTGCAGAAGCCAATCTGCTGCTGAATGCCATGCAACAAGAGCCGATTACGAGCGTTCGTTTGAATGACAAGTGTTCGGCGATTGATTTTGGTGATGTTGCCGTTTCGGAAGTGGCTTGGAACAAGGACGGTCGCTACCTCTCCCAGCGAGTTTCGTTCACATTAGACCCACTGTGGCACGCGGGTGCGTATTACGTGCAAGAGGCGAGCAGTATGATTTTGCAAGCCATTTTGGAGCAATATGTGCCTAAAAACAGCATTGTGTTGGACTTGTGTGCGGCTCCGGGGGGGAAATCGACGCTGATTAGTCAGTGGCTGCAGGACGGCTTGAAATGCGGGCTTTTGGTGAGTAATGAGGTCATTCGGCAACGTGCATTCATCCTATCGGAAAACATTCAAAAGTGGGGTAATGGCAACGTCGTCGTGACCCACAACAAAGCCCAAGACTTTGGCGATAGACTCAAAAATTTCTTTGATTGTATCGTGGTGGATGCCCCGTGTTCGGGCGAGGGGATGTTCCGCAAAGATTTGATGGCGATTGAGGAGTGGTCGATGGCAAATGTGCTGTTATGTGCTGAAAGACAACGAAATATAGTGGAAGATGCGTGGGATAGTTTGAAGGAAGGGGGGATTTTGATTTACTCTACTTGCACCTTCAACGAACTTGAAAACGAGCAAAATATCCAATGGATAGTCGATAAATTAGGAGCAACTGTTTTGCCTTTCCAGTACGATAAATCGTGGGGGCTTGCCGAAGGAAAAGTGGGTTATCACTGCTTCCCGCACAAGATGAAAGGCGAAGGTTTGTATTTTTGTATTTTGCAAAAAACGGCTTCGAAAGCCAACCAAACACCCAAACGCGTGCGGAAGGTTTTGAAAAACTATAAATGCTCCAAGATGGCAGTTGCCGAGATGAAAAAATGGCTTTTGCACCCTGACTCGTGGGCTTTCAGTGGGAATGAGCGGTTTATGAAGATGTATCCGTCGGCTTGGGAGAAGGAAATTGAGAACATTTGTGCCAACTTGACGTGTTTGACGGTGGGAATCGGTGCAGGTGAGTTGCGTGGCTCGACTATGCAGCCCCAGCACGCCGTTTCGATGCTGAAAGATTTCAAAAAAGATGTTATGCCGTCCATCGAACTGACGAAAGAACAAGCCTTGCAATACTTGCATTTGGACAACACTTTTATCCTGCTAACCGACCAACTGCCTGTCGGAATGCTCTTGCTCACGTACAAACAAGTGCCGTTGGGATTTTGTAAAAATATCGGTGATAGGATAAACAACCTTTACCCAAAAGAATGGAGAATTCGTAATTTATAAAGATATGAAAAGATTTTTATTTTGTTTTTTAGGCGTTTTTAGTGCCTTGTTTTTAATGGCAGAATCGTGGCACACAACCATTGAGTTTTTGTGTCCGCCTGCTCAAAATGTTTTGCCTGCCAATGCGAAAAATAACAACATTTTGTTGGTCAATAACTGTCCCATTCAGCCTGCCAATCAGGGGCATAAAACCATCGTGCTGGGTGAGGAAAAAAGCACGGACGAGATGGATTTGAGCGAGGCTCCGTTTTTTTGTTTGATGCACACCTCGTTTGATATGGGGGAACATTTGAGTGTGAGCGTCTATGAAACGCCTTTTTATACGACCGAAGATAGTATGAACATCATTTTTACGCCCATTTCGCAAGAACAAAAAAAGCAACTATGCGAAGAATATAGTTCGGATATTTTGTTGATTCTCAATAAGATAGAAATCACGGACGTAGAAGAAGTTGTTTTGGCACAAGATGGTAATTCGGTGGCGTATTTAGAGGCTTTTGTAACAACTTCGTGGAGCGTTTATGACAATACAAATGGTCAAATCAAGGACTTCCAAGTGGCAGATACGGCTTATTGGGAGACCTCTGGCACTTCTGCACAAGAGGCTTTAGATATGTTACCCCATCGTCAAGAGGCTTTGTTGGAGTTAGCGAAGCAAGTAGGCGAAAAAACGAGCGTTTCTATCACGCCTTATTGGCAAGTGGCAGACCGTTATATTTACGCTGAAAAAGACGAAAATATGCAAAAAGGGATGGATTTCTTCACCAAAAAACAATGGCAAGAGGCAGCCGATGCGTGGTTGGCAACAAGCCCCAAAGACCCGATTGTGCGGGCTTATGCGATGATGAATGCGGCTTTTTGCTATGAGATTATGGAAAATTTGGACAAGGCACTTGAATACACCAATGCGGCTCTCAAAGAGTTGGAAAAGGCGAAAAAGAATAAGGCAAAACAGCCATTGGAAGATTGCAATCTATACCTTGCGGAACTTCAAAACCGCATTGCGTTGCAGAAAAAATAAGCATCGGGGGCACTGATGAACACGATTGTAGCCGAAACGAGTGGCATATACAAAGACAAAGGGAGCAAATTTTTGAGTTTTGCCGAGCCCATTGAGTCCGAAGAGCAAGCCAAAGTCCGAATCGTTTTTTATCGCAAAAAATACCACGATGCTCGCCACGTCTGCTATGCGTACAAATTAGACGATAATCTGTGGCGTGCCAAAGATGATGGCGAACCACACGGAACCGCTGGAATGCCTATTCTGCGGACGATCAATGCCAAAGGTTTGAATTATGTTTTGGTGGTCGTTGTTCGCTATTTTGGTGGAACGTTGTTGGGTACGGGGGGACTGATGGTGGCGTATCGCGAGGCAAGCAAAGATGCGTTGGAAAAAGCCGAAATAAAAGAAATGTAAACTTTTGAAATTATGAAAAACAAAGCGTGTTTAGTTCTGATTTTATTGTGTTTTTGCGGAATTGCCTTTTCGCAAGCCATCGTACCGATAAATAATCCCGAAACATGGAAAACGAGCGATATATCCTCGTATGTTGGGCAAACGGTACGTTTTACGAATCCTTTTTTTGTTTGCAATAATTATTACAATTTTTCTCAATCTTCATTGACGATTTCGCCTCGGCGGCTATTTTGGCCAACCAACCAAGTTTTGCCAGGCGGTTCGGATTATAGTGCGTTAAAAACAGCCAATAGCAACGGTTCGGTTACGCTCACTGGTGTTACAGAATATCATCGTATGGGCGAAAGGTTGGTGGATTTAGTGGTTGAAGTTACCTCTGCGAATACTTGGAAGTTGGTTTCGTGTACTTTTGCGGGCAACACACGCAACGATTTGTTGGCTAATGTGCCCAATGTGAATATGAAAGGCGAGTATTCGTTGTTGGTTTGTGCGATGAATTTGGAGTATTATATTGTTGAAAGTTTTGACCCACAATATGGTCCCGCAAACGAAGCAGCCCATCAAAAACAACGTACAAAAATCAAAAAGGCACTTGCTAAAATCAACGCTGATTTGTATGGTTTTGTGGAAATCCAGCAAGGCCAAGGGGCTTTGGCGGAGATAGCCGAAGATTTGAGCAAAGAGACAGGACGTCCGTACACGTACATCAATGATGGTGGAAAAGTTTCAGGTACCTACACAAAATCGGGTTACGTCTACTGTACAGACGTTTTGTCGCCCAGAGGTCCGTTATTAAATAACAACGCTGGCAACTCTTATTACCGCAAAAAAATGCAGGTGTTTGAAGAAAAATCTTCGGGTGAGGCTTTTATTTTTTCGTTGAACCATTTTAAGTCCAAATCGGACCAGCAAAAAAAAGCTTCGGGAGATGATGCAGACCAAAATGATGGACAAGGAAAATTTAATGCCACCCGACTTGCAGAAGCCAAATCGGTTCTTTCGCAATACAATTCAAACAAAGCATCTATTTTCAAAGACCCTGACATTTTGATTATGGGCGATTTGAATGCTTATGCCAAAGAAGACCCAATTCGGCACCTGATAGGGAAAGACATGACGGATTTGCACCGCTATTTTCACGCAGACAGCAGTTATAGTTACGTCTATCATGGCGAGGCAGGTTACTTAGACCATGCCCTCTGTAACAGTACGATGTTGCCTCAAATAACGGGCGTTCAACCGTATCATATCAACTCCGATGAAGACACTACTCATACGTACAAAGGTCCCAATGCGGATGAAACTATGTTCAGCAGTAGCGACCACGACCCGATTTTGGTGGGCTTGAAGTTAGCACCGGGATATACTGCGTTGGATAATTGCCACGTTACTGTGCAAGATGGGAAGCCCGTTTTGTATGGTGCAGAAGGCGGATTTTTCCAACTCTACAACATCAACGGAAAAGTCGTTACGCAAGGGACGATTTCCTCTTCTCAAGAGGTTCTGCCCATCACACTGCCACGTGGATTTTATATTTTCTGTGTGAGCGTTGGTAATGAGATTCAACCCCTAAAAATAATCGTTCATTGATATGGCAGACATTTTTGAGACAGCGGAACGTGATGAATTGTTGCAACTTCGGCAGTTTTTGAAGGAGCAAAATCACAAGTATTATGTCCTCAATGCCCCCACGATTAGCGATGCAGAATTTGACGAAAAAATGCACCGTTTGCAGGCGTTGGAGGCGAAATATCCCGATTTGATGGACGCCAACTCGCCTACGCAAAAGGTCGGAAGCGACTTAGATGATAGCAAGTTTTTTGTGCAACGTGCTCATCGTTACCCGATGCTTTCCTTGGCAAATACGTACAATGAAGACGAGGTTCGCGATTGGCTGAGCAAGCTTCCGCAAGACGATTTGGCGATTGTGTGTGAGTTGAAATTTGATGGTTTGTCCATCTCGTTGCATTACCAAAATGGCGTATTGCAAAGTGCTTTGACGCGGGGCGACGGCACGATTGGCGATGATGTGATTGCGAACATCCGCACGATTGCTTCCATTCCGCAAACGATACCTTTTGAGGGCGATATTGAGGTGCGTGGCGAGGTTTTGTTGCCTTGGGAGAACTTCAATCGGCTGAACGTGGAGCGTGCCAATAACGAGGAACCTTTGTTTGCCAACCCTCGCAATGCAGCCTCTGGTACGTTGAAATTACAAGACACGGACGAGGTGCAAAAGCGAGGCTTAGATGCGTATTTGTACTACATTATTGGCGAAAACCTGCCTTATGAAACCCACTTTGAACGGCTTCAATGGCTGCGGGATTTAGGTTTTAAGACGGGCGAAAACATTCGGCTTTGCCATTCGTTGCAAGAAGTGATGGATTTTATTGCTTTTTGGGATACCGAACGCAAAAATTTACCCATAGCAACAGATGGTATCGTGTTGAAAGTCAATAATTTACAGCTACAACAACAGTTAGGTTTTACGGCAAAAAATCCACGTTGGGCGATTGCTTATAAATTTCAAGCAGAACGTGAACTGACGACCCTCAAATCCATTTCGTATCAGGTGGGTCGGACGGGCGTGATAACTCCTGTGGCCAACTTGGAACCTGTCCAACTGAGCGGCACGATGGTACAGCGGGCAACGTTGCACAATGAGGATTTTATTCGTTCGCTTTGCTTGCAGGTCGGCGATAAAGTGTGGGTGGAAAAAGGGGGCGAAATAATCCCAAAAATCGTTGCGGTGGAGAAAGAAAATAGTAACGAAGCCGTGCAATATGCCTTCCCTGAACGCTGTCCCGAGTGTGGCACGCCTTTGGTACGCATCGAAGGCGAAGCGGCTTGGAGATGCCCTAATTCGGAGGGTTGTCCACCTCAACAGTGCGGAAAAATAATTCATTTTGTGTCGCGTAAAGCCATGAATATAGACGGTTTAGGCGAAGAAACGATAAAACTTTTATTCCAAAATAACTTGATTAAAGACGTGGCTGATTTGTACAATTTGCAACACAAAGATTTAGTTGTTCTGGAGCGAATGGGCGATAAATCGGCGACTAATTTACTAAACGGCATTCAAAAGAGCAAAACAGTGCCTTGGAAGCGGGTTTTGTTTGCGTTGGGTATCCCGATGGTGGGCGAAACGACTGCTAAAAATATCGCCAAGGTGTTCACTTCGGTGGATGTGTTGAGCCATGCCACGTTGGAGCAACTGACTGCCGTCAATGACATTGGGGAGCAGGTTGCCAACGCCATCATCGCTTTTTTTGCCAACGAAAAGCATCAACAAATCATTGAACGCTTGAAAAAAGCGGGGTTGCAATTTGCTTCGGACGAACAAACCGAGTTGCTTTCCACCAAATTATTGGGCAAAACGATTGTCATTTCGGGCACTTTTGCACACCATTCTCGCGAAGAATACAAAAATATGATTGAAGCCAATGGTGGAAAAAATACGTCTTCGGTGAGCAAAAATACTTCGTTTTTGTTGGGTGGTGAGGGCATCGGACCCGACAAACGTGCCAAGTGCGAAAAACTACAAATTCCGATTGTTTCCGAGCAAGAATTTTTGGCGATGGTGGAATAATCCTCTCTGGTTTTAGCCAAAAGGAATGTATATTGCTTTAACAAAAAGTAATAATTTTCTTGTTTTTTCGCTATCAAATTTGGTTCCTTACGTTGTTTGGCACGCAATTTGAAATTTTATAGTAGTGAAAACTTTTTAATACATTATATATGAATACAGGAATTGATATTCGAGAATTACAAGGACGTATTGAACGCGAAAGTTCGTTTGTAGATGCGTTGACGATGGGAATGAATCAAGTGATTGTAGGACAAAAGCATTTGGTGGAATCATTGCTGATAGGGTTACTTTCGGACGGTCATATCCTTTTGGAAGGTGTGCCTGGGTTGGCAAAAACGTTGGCGATTAAGACGCTTTCGGATTTAATCAAAGGTCAATTTAGTCGTATTCAATTCACCCCTGATTTATTGCCTGCGGACGTCGTAGGAACACAAATTTACAGTCCTAAAACCGAAGAATTTAAGGTAAAACAAGGTCCTATTTTTGCCAATTTTATTTTGGCAGATGAGATTAACCGTGCTCCAGCCAAAGTGCAATCCGCTTTGTTGGAGGCTATGCAGGAACGTCAAGTAACGATTGGCGATAACACGTACAAGTTGCCTAATCCGTTCTTGGTGTTGGCAACCCAGAACCCCATCGAGCAGGAAGGAACGTATCCGTTGCCCGAAGCACAAACCGACCGTTTCATGCTCAAAGTGGTTATTGGCTATCCTAAACCCGATGAAGAACAACAAATTATGCGTCAAAATATCAGTGGCGAACGCAAACAAGTGTTGCCGATTTTGTCCACCGATGAGATTTGCAATGCTCGAAATGTGGTGCGGGAAGTGTATATTGACGAAAAAATTGAAAAGTACATTGTGGACATAGTTTTTGCTACCCGTCAGCCCGAACAGTACGGTTTGGAGAAATACAAAACGATGATTAGTTTTGGTGGTTCGCCTCGTGCTTCGATTAGTTTGGCGTTGGCTGCCCGTGCGTATGCGTTTGTGCATCGGCGTGGTTATGTGGTGCCAGAAGATGTGCGTGCGGTGTGCTATGATGTGTTGCGTCATCGTATCGGTTTAACTTACGAGGCAGAAGCCAATAATTTGACTTCTGAAGATATTGTAACCGAGATTCTCAACGCTGTACAAGTACCTTAAAACGTTTGTTATGACTTCTGAAGAGTTACTCAAAAAAGTTAGGAAGATAGAGATTAAGACTCGTGGATTATCGCGCAATATCTTTGCGGGTGAGTATCATTCTTCTTTTAAGGGTAGGGGTATGATGTTCTCAGAAGTTCGCGAGTACCAACCGGGCGACGACATTCGAACGATTGATTGGAACGTTACGGCACGCTTAAATAAACCGTATGTGAAGATTTTTGAGGAGGAGCGTGAATTGACGGTGATGCTGTTAGTGGACGTTTCGGGCAGTAGGAATTTCGGAACGATTTCGCAATTCAAACGGGATATGGTAGCGGAAGTTGCGGCTACATTGGCGTTTTCAACCATTGAAAATAATGATAAAGTGGGTGTGATTTTCTTTTCGGACAAAATAGAGAAGTATATTCCTGCCAAAAAAGGAAAGTCGCACGTGCTACATATCATTCATGAGTTGCTTTGTTTTGAGCCTTCCAACACCAAGACGGACATCAATGCCGTGATTCAGTACTTTGTGAATGCTCAAAAACGTAGAAGTACGGTCTTTTTGATTAGTGATTTGTTAGACCCAAAATTTGTTACCAAACCGACCAAACGCTATGCAGTTAATCCGTTGATGATTGCCTCCAATAGACACGATATGAAGGTGATACAGATTTACGATAGGCGTGAGACCGAGTTGCCCGACATTGGTTTGTTGAAACTCAAAGATGCCGAAACCCAAAAACGTATGTGGGTAGATACGTCTGTGCCGTCTGTGAGGAAGAATTATGCACAAAGTTGGGAGAAGAACCAAATGGCACTAAACGACCTATTTATGCGGACGGGTACGGATTATGTCTCGATTCGGAGCGATGAAGATTATGTTAAAGGATTGATGCGTTTGTTTCGTTTGTAAAAGAAGGTAAGTATGAATGTAGGTGTTTTGTTTTTGGCAGCGGTTTTGTCGGCACAATTGGATACGGTTACGCTTATGATTGGTGACCAAACCGACTTGCATTTGAGTGCCACTCTGGAAGCCAACGAGCAGGTCATTTTCCCGCAATACGATAAAATGTTGATAGAAGGGATTGAAATCGTGGATAAAACGCTGGTGGACACTGCCAAGTTGAAAGATGGACGGGTGCAGTTGAACCAGTATCTGACGATTACTTCCTTCAAAGATTCGCTGTTTTATATCCCACCAGTGCCTTTTTTGGTAGATGGCGACACGGTTTTTGCTTCCGAAGGGCTTTCGCTCAATGTGGTGCAACCTTTTGAGTTGGACTCTACGGAGGTGATTGCGGACATCAAGCCTATTTATAAAGCCCCCATTTGGTGGTGGGGTATTATTCGGTGGGTTTTGTTGGCGATTGGGTTAGGTCTTTTAGGTTGGTTGGCTTACTATTTATACAATAAATATAAACGTAAATCGTTGGGAATCAATACAATAGAACCTGTCGAGTTGCGTCCCGCAGACGAGGTGGCTTTGGAGAAATTGGATATTATCAAGCAAGAAAAAATTTGGCAACAAGGGCAAAACAAGGAATATCACACACAACTGACGGACGTCTTGCGGGAATATATTCAACGCCGTTTTAACATTGTTACCTTTGAGCGGACTTCGGACGAAGTGCTAAACGACTTGCGAAGTAACCAACGAGATGAGATAGAACAGCCTTTGTTCCTCAAACTCAAAACCCTTTTCCAGACCTCCGACTTGGTCAAATTTGCGAAGTGGCAGACGACACCAGCGGAAAACGAGGGTTTGCTCTCTGATGCCTATCAGTTTGTGAAGGATACGACCATCGTTACCCCCGAAGTAGAACCCAATGACGAACAGAAAGAAGAGGAGGAAGTGTTATGAGTTTTTTTAATGCAGGATATTTGTTTTTATTACTCCTTTTGATTCCAATTATTGTGCATTATTTTTGGAAGATGCGGGATTCAGAGGCGAGTTTGCAAATATCGGATACGACCGTTTTGAGCAAGCAACCCAAGTCGTGGCGATTATACCTGATGCATGTGCCGTTTGTGTTGCGGTGTATCACGTTTGCGGTGTTGGTGTTGGCTTTGGCACGCCCGCAACTGAACAATAGTTGGCATAAAGAGTCTACAGAAGGCATCGATATTATGATGGCTTTGGATATTTCGGGTACGATGATGGCAGAGGATTTGAAGCCCAATCGGTTGGAGGCTGCGAAAGATGTGGCGCAGGAGTTCGTTTTGGCACGCCCGAATGATAACATCGGTTTGGTGGTTTTTGCGGGCGAAAGTTATACGCAATGCCCTCTGACGACCGACCATGCGGTGTTGGTGAACCTTTTCAAAGCCGTCAAGTTCGGTTTGATTGAAGATGGAACGGCTATTGGGTTGGGTTTAGCAAATGCCGTGAATCGTATGAAAGATTCGCCGACCAAGTCCAAAGTGATTATTTTGCTTACCGATGGTTCCAATAACCGTGGCGAAATAGACCCTATCACAGCCGCTGAAATAGCCAAGACATTTGGAATTAGAGTGTATGCTATCGGTGTGGGAAGTTATGGTGAGTCGCGTGTGCCGGTGCAAACGCCCCTCGGAACGCAGTATATGACGATGAAAAATGAGTTTGATGAGGCAACGCTCAAGGAGGTTGCGGCTGTTACAGGAGGTGAGTACTTCCGTGCAACCGACAATAAAAGTCTGCGTTCAATCTACGAACAGATAGACCAAATGGAAAAAACTAAGATACGAGTGCGTGAGTTTTCCAAGAAAACAGAGTATTTTATGCCATTTTTGGCTACTGCTGTTTTGCTTTTATTGCTTGAATTGCTTTTGCGTCATCTCGTACTAAAATCAGTTAATAATTAGATTATGTTTCGTTTTGCAAATATAGAATACTTGTGGTTATTGGTTCTCGTGCCTTTTTTGGTGCTGGGTTATGAGTTCTTGCGTAAGCGTAAAGAACGGCAATTACGGGAATTTGGCGATGAAGAACTGATTGCACAACTGATGCCTAATGTGTCGCATTATCGCCCGTCGGTGAAGTTTTATTTGCTGATGTTGGCTTTTGTGGCTCTTGTGTTCGCTTTGGCACGCCCACAAAATGGGATGAAAGAACAGACCATCAAGCGGCAAGGCATTGAAGTGATGGTTGCGTTGGACGTCTCCAATTCAATGTTAGCGGAAGATGTTGCTCCTTCGCGGTTGGATAAAGCAAAGCAGGTTTTGTCTAAGTTGATAGACCAGATGATTGACGATAAAGTGGGTTTGGTGGTGTTTGCGGGCGATGCGTATATTCAGTTGCCTATCACGTGCGATTATGTGTCGGCAAAGATGTTTTTGAATAAAATAACGCCAGACGTAATTGCCACGCAAGGAACCGCTATAGGAGCCGCTATCAACACGTCTATTCGTGCTTTTGGAGCCGAGCAAAGTGAAGCCTCCCGAGCAATCATTCTCATCACAGATGGTGAAAACCACGAAGATGACGCTATCGGAGCAGCCCAACGGGCAAAAGAGTTGGGTATTAAGTGCTACGTGATGGGTATCGGTAAGCCCGAAGGAAGCCCTATTCCAGTAAGTTATGGCTCGAATGATTTCCGTAGAGATAGGGCAGGCAACGTGGTAGTGAGTAAGTTGAATGAGGAAATGTGCCAGCAAATTGCCCAAGTAAGTAACGGCTTGTACGTTCGGTGTGATAACTCCAACACGGCTCTCAAAACCTTGGAAAAAGAACTGAACAAACTGGCAACGAGCGAATTTGAAACGACTATTTACGCAGAATACAACGAGCAGTATCAATCTTTTGTGTTCATCGCACTTTTGCTTCTCCTGATTGATGCTTTCCTTTTCAGCCGAAAAAATAAGTCATTAAGTAGAATAAATATCTTCAAAGAGCGACAGGTATGAAAAAATATGGTATACTTTTAGGGCTACTTTCGTTTAATTTTTCTATTTTTGCACAAAAAGAGTTTTCCGACGTTAGAAGTGGAAACAAAGAGTATAAAAAGGAGAATTATACAGGTGCAGAAGTGGATTATCGGCGTGCATTGGATAAAAACGATAAAGGATTTGAAGCCCATTTTAATTTAGGAAACTCGCTTTTTAAGCAACAAAAATACGAAGAAGCGTTGCAAGAATATGTTGCGGCTGAAAAATTATTGGATACAAACGAGAAAAAAGACAAATCGCGTAAGGCAGACATTTACCACAACATCGGTAATTCGCTTTACGCAACACAACAATACGATAAAGCCGTAGCGGCATACCAAGAATCGTTGCGAAATAATCCAAAAGATGACGAAACACGTTATAATTTGGTGAAAGCTATGCAAAAACTGCAAGAACAACAGCAACAACAGCAAAACCAAGACCAACAAAATAAAGACGACAAAAATCAACAGCAACAGAAACAAAGCGACCAACAAAAAGAGCAACAGCAGAACCAAGATCAACAGCAACAAGACCAACAACAGCAGCAAGAACAGCAACAAAATCAACAGCAACAACAGGAACAAAAAATGGATAAAGAAACGGCAGAGCAGATTTTGCAGGCATTGCAACAAGACGAACAAGACACGCAAGAAAAAGTACAACAAAGACAAGGCTCGCCTAAACGAGTAGAAAAAGATTGGTGATATGAGAAAATATAAAATTATATTTAGTTTACTACTTTTGACCATCATTCCAGCGTGGTTGATGGCTGATGAGTTGAGTTTTAGAGCAAATGCCCCCGCACAAGTGATTGCTGGGCAACCTTTCCAGATTTCGTACCAACTCAACCAAAAAGTACGCGATTTTCGGGCACCGCAGATGGATAATTTTGAGGTGTTGGCGGGTCCCTATACCTCCCAATCGCAAAGCACTTCGTTTGTAAATGGGCAACGGACATCGACTTTTACGCTCACCTACACCTACACGATTGTGGCGAATAAAGAGGGTTCGTTCACCATTCCACCAGCAAGTGCCACCTACGAGCGTCAAACCTATAGCAGTAATGGTGTGCGGATCACGGTCTTGCCACCAGACGAGCAACCACAGCAGAGTCAACAGTCTGCACAACGTTCGCAAAACCAACCGCAAAGCCAACAGGCAAGCAATGATGCGGGTGGCGATAACCTGTTCATTCGTACCATCGTAACCAAGACGAGAGTGTACGAGCAAGAGGCTTTGTTGCTAACGTATAAGTTCTATTTTGCGGGGGTTGATGTAACCCAATTTACGAATAACACGAAGATTCCTGAGTTCAAAGGCTTTGTCAAGATGCCTTTTGAGCAGTCGGATATACAGACGGAATTGGAGCATTACAACGGGCGGAACTACCAAACGGCAGTTTTGTACCAGACGCTTCTTTTCCCGCAACGAGCAGGCAGTATTGAGATTGAACCAGCCACTTTTGAAGCGGTTCTGCGGGTACAAAATAGGTCGCGTGTAAGGAGTATTTTTGATGACTTCTTCGGCAGTTATACCAACGTTACACGCACGCTCAGAGCCCCTGGCGTTACGATTCACGCAAACGCTTTACCCAAAGGGAAACCTGCGGATTTTTCGGGTGGAGTCGGGAAATTTAATCTCAATAGTAACATCACAACCACCACACCAAAAGCCAACGAAGCCGTTACACTCAAGTTGGAAGTCAGTGGAGTGGGGAACATGAAGTTGCTCAAAACCCCTTCAATCGAGTGGCCAGAAGGCTTTGAGGTGTATGACCCCAAAGTAAATAATGCCTTCAAAAACACGAGCAGTGGCGTCTCGGGCAAGAAAACGATTGAATACTTGGCGATTCCACGTAATGCGGGCGAATACGTCATTCCGAGCGTCAAATTCAGCTATTTTGATGTGGATGCAAAGGAGTATAAGACCCTCACGACGCCCGAATATACGATACAAGTGGAGCGAGGCGAAAATGACGCAAACACCTCTTCGGCAGTCGTTTCGAACTACGTGAACAAGGAAGACATTAAGCAAATCGGTAGCGATATTCGTTTCATTCATTCGGGGGACATCACGCATAGACTCTCTACCGATAACCCGATTGTCTTTGGCTCGCTTGCTTATTGGCTTTGCTACTTACTTCCGCTTCTTTTGGCGATACTTATCTTTATGATTTTCCGCAAAAAAATCAAAGAAAATGCCGATACGGTTCGTTTGAAATACAAAAAAGCGAATAAAGTGGCTCGCAAACGCCTTAAAGTGGCCAAAAAACTCTTGGAAGAAAACAAAAAAGAACTCTTCTACGAGGAAATTGAACGGGCTGCGTGGACCTATCTGAGCGACCGATTGTCGATTCCAACAGCGAATTTGAACAAAGAAAATATCTACGACATTCTGCGGTCAAAGCATGTGAATGATGCTCTAATCAATGCGTTGAATAACGTACTATCTACTGCGGAATTTGCACGCTATGCACCGTCCAACGACGAACACGCCATGGAAGATTTGTACAACAAAACGGCCCAAATTATTGACCAACTTGAAAATCAAAAGGTATGAAAAAGAAACTTTTTATCATAGTATTGGCTCTCTTGCCTTCGTTTATCAAAGCGGACATTCAGGAGGATTTTACAATAGCAAACAACTACTATTCAGACGGTTCTTTTGAGCAAGCGTGCGAATTATACGAACAAATTTTGAAAACCGAAAAATCGGCGGAAGTGTACTATAATTTGGGCAATACCTACTTTCGTATGGGCGAGCTTGCAAAGAGCATTTTGGCGTACGAGAGGGCGTTGCGGATTTATCCCAATTACAAGGACGCAAAATATAATTTGACCTTTGTTTCAGCTCAAATTGTGGACAATATAGACGATTCAAACACATTTTTCTTGCGAAAAGGTGCGATTTGGTTGCGAAATTTATTGCACGAAAACACGTGGATGTGGATTAGTATCCTCTGTTTTGTAGCGTTTTTGGTGCTTTTTATGCTGTATTTGTTTGGTGAATCGGTCAATGTGCGTAAAGTTGCTTTTTATGTGGCATTTGTGATGCTTTTTGTCACGATTGTCAGTGGAAGATGTGCCAGTTCGTTGCATGCTCGCGATTTTGACCGCAACGAAGCCATCATCACGCAAGGAATTGTCAATGCAAAAGCCTCGCCTGACCGCTCTGGAACCGATATTTTCACCTTGCACGAAGGCACCAAAGTCGTTATTCACGAAGTGATTGGGCAATGGTGCGAAATTCATGTCGGAAATAATGTCGGCTGGATAATGTTGTCTAATTTAGAGCGTATTTAGGGAGTTTTTAAGCACTTTTTAAAATATATTTTGCAATAAAGTAGATTTCTTTTTTTTGAATAAAAAAATGTTGTACCTTTGCACAGAATTTAGGATTCAAAAATTAAAGGAAGTCTAACAATTTAGTATTTAAGAAGTATCGTAACAGTAACAAAAAATCGTCCTGTTGGTAGAAAAAACGACGAATTACCTAATCGTATCAATGAGGACATAACGGGAGTAACTTCCGTTCGCTTAGTAGGAGATAACGTAGAAAATGGCATATATGCCCTCCGTGAAGCCGTGCGTTTGGCAGACGAAATGGAGTTAGATTTGGTGGAAATAGTCCCTAACTCTGACCCAGCGGTGTGTAGAATTGTAGATTACCAGAAATTTTTGTATCAAAAGAAACGCAAAGAGAAGGAGCAAAAAGCGAATTCGGCGAAAATGGTAGTGAAAGAAATTCGTTTTGGACCACAAACCGATGACCACGACTACAATTTTAAATTACGGCACGCTCAAACGTTCTTAAAAGAAGGTAACAAAGTGAAGGCGTACGTGTTTTTTAAGGGTCGCTCGATACTCTTTCAACAGCAAGGAGAAGAACTGCTGGCGAGGTTTATAAAGGATTTGGAGGATTATGGGAAAGCGGTTTCAACGCCGTTGTTGGAAGGAAAGAGAATGATTGTAAATTTAGTGCCGAAAAAAGAAGGAAAATAACGCATCACCTTGGCTAATTAGGCTGCCAAGGGTGCAAAAAGTATAATTAAAATAGATTTAAAATGCCAAAAGTTAAAACAAATTCGGGTGCAAAAAAGCGGTTTACGCTCACAGGCACAGGAAAAATCAAACGCAAGCATGCTTTCAAATCGCATATCTTGACGAAGAAAACGAAAAAACAAAAACGTAATCTAACTCACTTTACGTTAGTGGATACCTCAAATGTCCGTTCGGTGAGAGAATTATTATTGTTACGTTAAATTATTAACCCTTAAAAAGAAAAGAATATGCCAAGATCAGTAAATCATGTAGCGTCTCGTAATCGTCGCAAGAAGATATTAAAGTTAACAAGAGGATATTTTGGTGCTCGTGCCAATGTTTGGACAGTAGCCAAAAACACGTGGGAAAAAGGACTTTTGTACGCCTACCGCGATAGGAAAGCCAAAAAACGCAACTTCCGCTCCTTGTGGATACAACGTATCAATGCTGCTGCTCGCTTAGAGGGCTTAAGTTATAGTCAGCTAATGGGAGCCGTTCACAAAGCGGGCATTGATATAAATCGCAAAGTGTTGGCTCACCTCGCATACAGCGAACCTCAAGCGTTTAAGGCTGTGGTTGAGAAGGCTAAGAAAGCCATTAAATAGCTATCTTAAAAAGGGACTGTGTGCGCACCGTCCCTTTTTTTAAAGGTATAAACGATAAAAAAATGAAAAAAGGTTTAGGTTTGTTTTTAGGCTTGTTAGTCGGATTTTTTGCATATGCAGAAGACACGATAACGCCCTTGAAATTTTATAATGCCACCGATTTCCGCATTATCAATAAAGGTTGGGAAAATACCGCAGCAACCTATCATCGTATGCCCGCTTACATGGAAGATTCTTGTCGTGAGCAACAATGGTGGTTGTATACCCATTCATCAGGCATAGGGGTACGTTTTGCAACCAATTCCAAACGGATAGCTGCTCATTACAACCTAATCCATAATTTTCACATGCAACACATGCCCATGACGGGTATTAAAGGTACAGACCTTTATTTTTATAATGCTCAGCGCAATAAATGGGAGCATGTCAATACGCATCGTCCGCAAGAAACCAACGGCATCGCGGACTCGATTCAATCTAAAATCTATGTGGAGAATTTAGACGGCGAGATGCACGAATACCTGATTTATCTGCCGTTGTATGATGGGATAAATTGGCTGCAAATCGGCGTTGATTCGGGTTCGGTAATTGAAAAACCGCAGATAGACAACCCTCGCAAACCAAAAATCGTTTTCTATGGCACATCTATTATGCAAGGTGGCTGTGCTTGCCGTCCGGGCATGGTGGCAACGGCGATGATTCAGCGTGATTTCAATTTGGAATGCGTAAATTTGGGAACGTCTGGACAAGGCAAGATGGACTACTACATTGCTCGTTGTATGGCAACGATTGAGGACGCTATCTGCTACGTTTTAGACCCTATCCCCAACTGCACAAAGGATATGTGCGACACGCTGACTTATAATTTTGTGAATATCCTGCGGACCTTGCGTCCTGAGGTACCAATCATTATGGTGGAAGGGATGATATACCCGTATGCTCGCCATGATAGCTATTTTGCGGAGTACTTACCGCAGAAAAATGAAGCTTTCCGCAAGAATTACGAAAAACTGATACAAGAAAACCCGAAAAACCTCTACTACGTGCCTTGCGATGGCTTGACGGGTGTGGAGATGGAAGGAACGGTTGACGGGGTGCATTATACCGACTTGGGCTTTCGGGCGTATGCCGATATTTTGGAGCCGTATATCAAAGAAGCGTTGGACAACACGGGCGTGAACTACCATTTGGAGCCCCAAACCTACTTCGCACCCTACACCAAAGCCCAACAACAGCAGCAAAAACGCCACGCCATGGCCCAACTGCTTGCGGTGGCTTGCATAGGAGCGATTTTGTCGGCGTTGATAACATGGATAATATGTCGTAAAAAGACAGTAAAATAATAATAACTAAAACATTTTTTTATGAAGCATTTACTCTCAATTTCCCTTTGCCTCTTGTTTGCAATCGGTATGTTTGCAGAAGAGGTGACTGTAAGTGGAACCGTGCTTGATGCACAGACTTCGGAACCATTGATTGGTGTTAGTGTTGTCGTTAAAGGTACAACGAACGGTATCGTTACGGACTTTGACGGTAACTTTACACTCAAAGTGGAAACCAATTCGGTTTTAGCCCTTTCGTATGTCGGCTATGATGACAAAGAAATTACGGTGTCAAAAGCAGGCAACTTGGGCGTTATCAACATGACTGCCGGTGCAATCGGGTTGGAAGACGTGATGATTACAGGTCAGTTGGCTGTAACCAACAAAACGCCGGTCGCAGTAAGTCAAATCACTGGTCTTGAAATTGAAGAACGGTTGGGTGGACAAGAATTTGTGGAGGTTCTCAAAACAACACCAGGTGTACACGCCAACAAACAAGGTGGTGGCTGGGGCGATAGCGAAATCACCATGCGTGGTTTCTCGTCCGAAAACGTCGGTGTGATGGTCAACGGTTGCCCTATGAACGATATGGAGTGGGGTGGCGTTTACTGGTCGAACTGGCAAGGTCTTTCTGATGTTACCTCCGTGATGCAGACCCAACGTGGTATGGGTGCATCGAAGGTGTCGGTGCCTACGGTCGGTGGTTCAATCAACATCGTAACACGTGGTATTGATGCAAAAAAAGGGGGAACAATCAGTTATTCGTTGGGTAACGATGGTTACAACAAAATTGCTTTCTCTGTTTCAACAGGTTTAATGGAAAACGGCTGGGCTGTTACGTTGTTAGGCTCGCGTACGTGGGGTGATGGCTATGTACAAGGTACTCCTTTCTTGGGGCATTCGTACTTCGCTAACATCTCAAAACGTATCAATGACGCTCACCAATTGTCGTTGACCGCTTTCGGTGCTCCACAAGGACACTATCAACGTTCTTCTGGCGATGCTTTGACGTTGGATGGATGGGATAAAGCAAAACAATGGATGAAAGACGGTATGCACTGGACACGCTACAATCCAACCTACGGTTTTGACCAAAACGGACAAATGAAGACGTCTAACTACAACAAGTATCACAAACCACAGATTTCGTTGAACCACGTTTGGCAAATTGACCACAAATCCTCTTTGTCAACCACGCTCTATACCTCTATCGGTCGTGGATTTGGTTATCGTACATTTGAAAGTGCCTTTGAAAAAACTTATAAGCGTGCTTCTTTATATGGTTCAAATTCTGGTGAAATCAACATGCTCTTCCGTAAAGATGACGGTACTTTTGCATACGATGAAGTGTATGAACTCAACTTAAAAGCAAAAGAAAAAGAAGAAACCAATCATGGTTCGGCATTGATTATGGCAGAAAACCGTAACTTCCACAACTGGTTTGGTTTGGTTTCAACCTATACAACACGTTTTGCAGATATGTTTGATTTCTATGCTGGTATTGACTATCGTTACTACAAAGGAACGCACACGGCTGTGATTTCGGATTTGTACGGTGGAGATTATTTCGTGGATAAAAATCGTACAAAAGTGTTTGCTGCTAACAATAAAAAAGCAAATGACGCAAGCTGGGTGTATGAAAAATTGGGCGTAGGTGATGTTGTTTATCGTGATTATGACGGTATCGTAATGCAAGAAGGTGTTTTTGCACAATTAGAGTACAACACAGACAGATGGTCGGCATTTGTTAACGGTGCTTTCAATGTGAATAACTATTGGCGTGTTGACCGCTTCTACTATGACGAAGACCACGAAAAATCGGACGGTAAGAGCTTTGTCGGTGGTAACGTAAAAGCAGGTGTAAACTTCAAAATCAACGAAAACAACAACGTTTTCTTGAACGGAGGTTATATCAGCCGTGTACCTAAATATGCTGGTGGTGTTTTCTTGAATGATAATACTTCACACACTATCAACACGGATGCTAAAAACGAGCAAGTGGCATCGGTTGAAGTAGGTTATGGTTTCCACAATCAATACGTGAAATTTGACCTCAACGGTTACTTCACCGAATGGATGGATAAAACGATGACAAATAGCGGTGAGTTAGGTAACACGCGTTTCGTTATGAATATGACGGGTGTAAACGCTCGCCACATGGGTATTGAGGCTGAATTGCAAGTGCGTCCTGCTAAATGGTTGGATTTGAATGCAATGTTCTCTTTGGGTGATTGGAAATGGGATAACGACTCTGTCAAAGGTCTTGCTTTTGACGAGGACGGACACGCTATAGATGCAAACGGTAATCCTGTTCCAGCTGGTTCGCCAGAACAAGCCGCTGCTTATATCAACATGAAAGGTATCCGTGTTGGTGGTTCGGCTCAAACAACGGCTTCATTTGAGGCTATCTTCAAACCTTTCAAAGGTGCACGTGTTGGTTTAGGTTATGTTTTGTATGCACGTAACTATGCTTACTATTCTTTCTCGGGTAGCGATTTGTTTGATAGTAAGAAAGGAGTATTTTTAGCGAAAGATGTTGTAGAGCCTTGGAAGATACCTACGGGTGGTCAATTGGATTTGCACGCAAGTTATCGTTTCCAAATCGGTAAGTTGGATGCAACGCTTGCAGGTAATGTTCACAACTTGCTCAATCAATACTACATTGAAAAAGCATGGAACCCCAATGCTTATACAGAAGCAACGGAATCCAATGTTCGTATGTTCTTCTCGCAAGGTAGAACGTATAATTTAAGATTAAAAATTCAATTCTAAACAAGTAATACTATGAAAAATTTAAAATACTTATTAGTTGGTTTGGTGCTGGTTGCATCTACGGCTTGCGAAAATTATTTCTTTGATAATAAATTAGACCACGAAACCGTAATCACGGCAGTACGTAACTTCGAGTATACCTTGACCGATTCGGATTATGGAACGCTTGCTAAATCAAAAGAAGCACAAGCATTTGCTGCAAAATTAGATGCTGAGGCAGGAGCAGAAAGTACCGAATATGCAGACGCTCTTAAAGAAGTGGGAGATAAAGGTTACTTTAATGCAAAAGCAACCGCTTATGATTATATTCCTATTTTCTTGGGGCAAATTAAATATCCAGATTTAGATAAAGGAAGTTCATGCAAGGTTACATACAAATCCGAAGTAGGTGAAGAGACAACTGTTTTTGAATTAACAGATGCTTGGACAGCCGATATAAGTACCTATTTGAATGAGCCTTTTAAAGATCACGGTCAAGGCGATTTCAAAATTGTCAATATCAAAATAGCAGGCGTTAGTGCCGTTTGGCAATATAATGCATCGTATGGTATGGTAGCGAGTGGTTTTTTGACTGATACTCGTTATGAAACGGAATCTTGGTTAATTTCACCACAAATTGATTTAACGAACGCCACAAATCCTATTCTGATTTTTGACCAAGCACAAAATCAGTCTAAAAAAACGTTTAATGAAGAATGCTTTTTGTATGTTAGCACACAATATACAGGAGATGGAACTATTGATGAGAGTCAATGGAAAAAGTTAGAATTTAACAAGGATGCAGAAGGAAATTATATTGTACCAACAGGTACAAGTTGGAATTTTATTTCCACTGGTCAACTTGATTTGTCAGCGTACAAAGGTCAAAAAATCTACATTGCTTTCCGTTACACAAGTACTGAAGAGTCGGCTTCTACTTGGGAAATAAAGAATCTCTTTGTTAAAGAGGCAGAATAATCTTTACTTAACCTTTTAATGGAGAAGATGTGTCAAATGATGCATCTTCTTTTTTTTGTTCCACTTTCTTCCACCTTTTGATTCTTATCTATTTAGTATGATTTTTGGCGATTTTATTTTTGCTTTTTGGGGAATTTTGCAGAAAAATGTAAAAAAGTGGAAAAAAGTGTTGGAAATTAAAAAAAACGCAGTATCTTTGCAACGAATTTGAGAATAAATGAGCACTTTTTTAGGACATATTGAAGTAGGTTTGGATGCCAAAGGAAGAGTGGCTATCCCTGCCTGCTTCCGTAAAGTCCTGGTGGAAAACAACCCGAACGGACGCGTCTTTTTCCGCAAAGATATTTACGAAGATTGCCTCATCTTTTATCCTGAAAATGTGTGGAACGAAACCGTTCAAGACCTCCGACAAGGGCTCAACGAATGGGACCCCGAAGACCGAATGCTCTTGGCACAGTTCTCAGACGAGGCACGAGAATTGGAAATGGATACGCAAAACCGAGTGTTACTCAACAAAAACACGCTTTCGTCTATTCACTCGGCTGTCTCGCAAAAAGTGTGCTTCGTGGGGATGTTTGATAAATTTGCTCTGTGGGACGTAGATACCTACGAGAAAAAACGCATGGACAAGCAGACCTTTGCGAACAAACTAAAAGAAAAAATGACCAACAAACATGCCGAATGATTACCATATACCTGCCTTGTTGGAGCAAACGATAGAGGGCTTGCACATTAAAACAGATGGTATTTATGTAGATGCGACATTTGGTGGAGGAGGACACAGTAGAGCGATTTTAGAGCAGTTAGGCAAAAAAGGGAAGTTATTTAGTTTTGACCAAGATATAGCGGCACTGACGAACCAAATAGACGATGAACGCTGGGAATTTATACACGGGAATTTTCGTTACGTTGCCAACTATATGGACTATTACGGAGTGGAGCAGATAGATGGGTTGGTGGCTGATTTAGGGGTTAGTTTTTACGATTTTGATACCGCCCAACGAGGATTTAGTTTTCGGTTTGCAGGACCGTTGGATATGCGGATGAACACGCAAGCGAAGAAAACCGCAAGTGATATTTTAAATACGTACACCGAGGAGGAGTTAGCCCGAATCTTTGCCCTGTATGGCGAGTTGGCAGACGCAAAGTCGTTGGCACGCAAGATAAAGCAAGCCCAACGCGTAGAACGCACGGAACAGTTGGTGGCGATTGTAACGGGGAGACGCGAGAAAGTGGCTTTGGCAGATGGGCAAGAGGTGGCTGTGGAGCCGTTTGAGCGAAAAAAACTCTCGCAGGTGTTTCAGGCGTTGCGAATCGAAGTGAATGATGAGTTGGGAGCCTTGCAGGAGTTGTTGCAGACGACTAAAACGTTGGTGAAAAGTGGTGGATATGTGGCGATTTTGTCCTATCATTCCTTAGAAGATAGAATGGTGAAGAACTTCTTTGCTTCGGGGAACGTGCAGGGCGAGAAACAGAAAGATTTTTATGGCAACTTGTTGAAGGATTTTGAGGGTGGAAATAAAGTGATTGTTCCTTCGCAAGCCGAAATAGAGCAAAATCCCCGCTCACGCAGTGCCAAATTACGTGTGGCGAGGAAGATATAAACCTAAACCTTAACAAAGCAAAAACCTAAACTGAAATACAAAAACCTAAACTTTTAAGATAACAAAAACCTAAACTTTAAGAGCAAAAGCCTAAACCTTAACTAAAAAATTTTCAAATTGTATCATTAAATTTTAATGCTTTTTGTGCTATGACTATCAAACAATTACAACATGCACTGAGCGGCGAATATGTAACCAGTGCTTATTTTACCAAACAAATCAAATTATTGCTTCTTATTTTTGGTTTGTTTCTTCTTTATATCGGCTACGGTTATTTGTCGCAGAATCAAATCAAATATGCCAATCGCCTCCACAAGGAAGTGGAAGATGCTCGCAACGAAGAGGCGGTTTTGCATTGCCGTTATGAAGAATACTCGCGTATGAGCAATGTTTACGAGGTTTTGCGACAGAATGGTCGTAACCTCAAAATAAGTACGCAACCACCTGTAAAGTTGTAATTGCGTTCAGAAAATGTCTTCGTATGATCAAAAAACAACGATAAGACGATTTGCAATAATCTTTTTGGTTCTTGTGGGCTTTTTTGTGGGCGTTTTTGTGCGGATTATTTACATCCAGTTATTTGATGCCAACCATTGGCTTCCGTACGCCGAGAAACAGATTTCACAGAATCATTCGATTGAACAACAACGCGGAAACATCTACGATATTAAAGGTCGCCTGTTGGTGGCAAGTATTCCGCAATATGACCTCTATATAGACACGCGAGTGCCTGCTTTGCACGAAAAAGAAGGCAAGTTATGGAACGAAAACATTGATTCGTTTTGTGTCGGTTTGAGTAGAATTTTAGGGACGTATAGTGCCAAAGAATATAAACGCCGTTTGAGTGAAGAATATAAACGGGGCAATGGGCGGTATCGAATTTATCCCGTTCGGATTAGTCATCTGCAAATGAAAGCCATCTCGCAGTTGCCGTTGGCTCGCTTGGGACGCATCAAAAGTGGCATTTGGTACGATAAGAAATACATTCGTCAGTATCCGTATAAAAATTTGGCGGTTCGGACGATTGGAAAGATAGATAAAGAAACGGGGAAGGGCATCTCGGGTTTGGAGATGTACTGCAATGATTGGTTGGCAGGTATGCCGGGGTATAGCATTCGGCAGCAGGTGAATGGTCGCAAAGATGACGTGGTGCTCAAATGGCCACAAGATGGCTATGATGTGGTCTCTACGCTGAATGCGGATATGATGGAACTGAGCGAAATAGCGTTGCGGAATGCGTTGATGAGGACGCAAGCCAAGTGGGGTTGTTGCGTGTTGATGGACGTGAAAACGGGCGAGGTGCGGGCAATCAGTAACCTCAAACGGTACGAGAGTGGCGACTATTACGAGGGTGTGAATTATGCAGCACATCGGGTGGAACCGGGGTCGACTTTTAAGACGGTTTCGATGATGGTGGCGTTGGATGATGGGAAGTTTACGATGACGGATACGCTGGCTATTTCCAAGAATGGTTGGCAGTATCAGGACGCTTTGCACACCGACTCGCACCCGATGGATACGGTGCTGAATTTGCGGTCGGGTTTTGCCGTTTCGTCCAACATCTTTTTCGCCAAAATGATTACACACGCTTACGAAGGGAGTGCCAACAAGTTTGTCAAGCGACTCAATAAAATCGGCATCACGGATAGTGTTGCGTGGGAGATTCCAGGCTGTCAGTCGGCAAACATCTCAATTCCGAATGATGTGGTAACGCTCTCGCGTATGGCGTATGGGTACTCGTTGGAGTTGACGCCGTTGGAGATTTTGATGTTTTACAACGCTATCGCCAATGATGGCAAGATGGTGCAACCGATTTTTATTAAACGCATTGAAAATAAAGGGAAGACGGTCAAAAGGTTCTCGCCTCGTGTCGTGAAATCGTCCATATGCAAGTCTTCTACGCTGAAAGATGTGCGTTTAGGTTTGCATGATGTGGTTTGGGACGACCATTTAGGTACTGCGAGCAAGACGCCGTGGGGTAGCAAGAAAGTGCAAAGTGATTTGGTGCGTATTGTGGGCAAAACGGGAACGGCACAGGTGTTGGATAATGGAACGTATAATCCGAAAAAACACCGTATCACTTTTGTGGGTTATTTCCCCGAAGAAGCACCAAAATACACATGTATTTGTATGATGGAAGAACCACAAGGCACGTACGATTCGGGAACGGATTGTGGACGCGTGGTGAGACAAATTGCAGAATATATAATGGCTTATAAAGATAGATAAAATGAAACTTCAAACGTTATTGAATAGCATTCAACCGCTCAAAATAGTGGGGGATACTGAAAAGGAAATTACAAGCATTGCTTTTGACACCGCAAAAGTGGTCGAAGGGAGTATGTTTGTGGCACAAAAAGGGACGAATGTAGATGGGCATACGTTTATTTTGGATGCCGTTGAAAAAGGTGCTTGTGCGGTGGTTTTGAGTGATGAAAGTTTTTTGCCTTCGCAAGCGGACAATATCACATATATCTTGGTGAAAGATACCCACTATGCGTTGGGTATGTTGGCACATTGCTGGTATGGTTGCCCGTCCGAGAAGTTGGCTCTGGTGGGTGTAACGGGTACGAATGGCAAGACGACTACTGCCACACTTTTGTACGAGTTAGCGGAAGCCTTGGGGTATAAAGCGGGGCTTCTGAGTACGGTTTGCAATTATGTCCATACCCAAGCCTTGCCTTCCACCCACACCACACCCGATGCGTTGGCGATCAACGAGTTATTGGCACAAATGGTGCAAGAAGGCTGTGAATATGCGTTCATGGAAGTGAGTAGCCATTCGCTTGCCCAACAACGCGTGGCAGGTTTGCACTTCAAAGGAGGTATTTTTACCAACCTCACACGCGACCACATTGACTATCACAAGACCTTTGAAAATTACCGCGATACGAAGAAATTGCTCTTTGATAACCTCTCCAAAGAATCGTTTGCTATCACCAACAAAGACGACAAAAACGGCTTGTATATGCTCCAAAACTGCAAGGCGAAGACCTACACGTACTCTTTGCAGAGCATGGCAGATTATAAAGCCAAAATTTTGGAAATCAACTTTGACGGCACCACGTTGGACTTGAACGGACACGAAATAACGATGCGTTTGGTGGGGAAATTTAATGTGAGCAACTTCTTGGGGATTTATGCGGCTGCGATGGCGTTAGGCTTTGATAGTGAGGAGACCTTGCGTGCTTTGTCGGCAGTGAAGCCCGTCAATGGTCGCTTTGAGACGATTTATTCGCCCAAAGGTTGGGTGGCAATCGTGGATTATGCCCACACGCCAGACGCTTTGGAGAACGTGCTGGAGACGATTAACGAGGTGTGCTTGCACAACAAACATATTCAGCGGAACATCATAACCATTGTGGGCTGTGGTGGCAACCGCGACAAAGGCAAACGACCGATGATGGCACGAATCGCCTACGACAAGAGCAATCAAGCCATTTTGACCTCCGATAACCCGCGGGACGAGGAGCCGATGGACATTTTGAACGATATGTTGACCGCTTTTGACGAAAAAGAGAAGAAAAAAGTGTTGGTGATTGAGAACCGACAAACAGCCATCCAGACGGCTTGTACAATGGCTCAGAAAGGCGATGTGATACTTGTTGCGGGCAAGGGACACGAAGATTATCAAATCATCAAGGGCGTAAAACATCATTTTGATGACCACGAAATCGTAAAAGCGTATATTTAGTATGTTTTATCATCTTTTTACATATTTTAACGAAGTTCCAGGGGCAAGATTGTTGCAATATATCTCGTTTCGGTCTATTGTGGCGTTGATTTTGGCACTGTTTATTTCGTTTTATTTTGGGGAGTTTTTTATTAAATTGATGAACAAACGGCACGTCTTTGAGCAGCAACGCGACAGCAAAACCGACCCGTTTAATGTGTCCAAAGTGGGTGTTCCAACGATGGGTGGGATTGTGATTATTGTGTCTATTTTGTTGCCTTGTTTGCTGGTGGGTAACTTGGGAAATATCTATTTGCAGTTGCTGTTTGTTACGACTCTGTTGTTGGGCTCGGTAGGGTTTGCAGACGACTATATCAAAACTTTCAAACATAAAAAAGATGGCTTAAATGGCTGGTGGAAAATCGGCATGCAGGTGTTGCTCGGGTTGATTATTGGTCTCACCTTGCGGTATAGTCCCGAGGTGACGATGCACGAACGTGTGAGCCAAACAAACATAGAAAACGTGCAGGTGATAGAAAAAACACCAGGTATCAAATCGACCCAAACGACAGTTCCGTTTTTCAAAAATCACAACTGTAATTATTCGGAAGTGTTCGCTTTTTTAGGCAAGCCTTCACAGTATCGTGCGGGGTGGATTTTGTTCGTTATTATGACGATTTTAGTGGTGGCTGCAGTCTCCAACGGAGCCAATCTCAACGATGGAATGGACGGTATGTTGTCGGGCAATGCGGCGATTATCGGTGTGGCGTTGCTCATTTTGGCGTACATCACGGGTAACACGATTTGGGCGAACTATTTTGACGTGATGTATATCCCTGGAAGCCAGGAAATAGCCGTGTTTTTAGCGGCGTTCATTGGTGCGTTGATTGGTTTTTTGTGGTACAATGCTTTTCCTGCCCAAATCTTCATGGGCGACACGGGCAGTTTGACCATTGGTGGAATCATTGCTGTGAGTGCTATCATCATCCATAAAGAATTGCTTTTGCCTGTGCTCTGTGGCGTGTTTTTGATGGAGAGTGTGAGCGTGATTATGCAAACGCAGGTGTATCGTTTTTACAAAAAGCGGGGCAAGCGTGTCCGTATCTTCAAACGAACGCCTTTCCATGACCATTTTCGGACTTCGGTGCAGCAAGTGTTAGCGAATGACCCGACTTGCCAAATCCTCTTCAAAGGCAACTCAACGATGCTACACGAGAACAAAATTATGATTCGTTTTTGTATTGCAACGCTTTTGTTGGCGGTTTTTACGATATTAACCCTCAAAATCCGATAATTTATGCCTCAATCAATCAAACAAAGATTTCAGCATGTAGATAAAGTGTTTTGGGTGATGTTTTTTATCCTCATTGGACTCTCTATTGTGGTGCTATTTTCCGCAAGTAGTACGCTTTCGTACCATTCATCTAACTCCTTAGCACCTATCACTTCACATGTGGCATTTTTGTTTTTCGGGATTATTGTGGCGATGGTCATACAGTTTTTGCCGTCTTCGTTGATGCGTCCAGTGGCGTATTTGCTGCTTTTTGTGTCGTTTATTTTCTTGTGTGCGACCCTTTTTCCGTCCTTGCCTTTTGTGCATACCATCAACGGTGCAACGCGTTGGGTGAGTATTTTTGGCATCATGTTTCAACCTGCGGAATTGGCGAAGTTATCGCTGATTATTGTGGTGGCTGACTTGTTGGTGCGTATCAAAGATAAGGAGTCGGAAAAGAAAATTTTCTTCATCATCATGGGCATCACGAGTGTGGTTTGCCTGCTGATACTCAAAGAAAATATGTCCACAGGGCTACTGATTGGTGGGATCGTATTTCTGATGCTCTTTTTGGGTCGTGTAAATTGGAAGTATTTGGTGGGGACATTGGCTGTGGTAGCGGTATTGGTTGTGGGCACTTATCTGATTGTAGAGCATCATTATGTGCGTCAAAATAGGACGATTTCGGGTCCTTTACACCGTTTGCCAACGCAGATAAAACGTATTGACAAATGGCTTTTTGCGGACAAAAACGACATCACCAAAGGCGAAAATGATAAGCTCATTCCGTTGTCTGAAATGGACGGCAACGAGTACCAAACGACTCTTTCGCACGTGGCAGTGGCACGCGGAGGCTCGCATTTTCCGTTCGGCGTTGGTCCTGGACGGAGTAGGGAGCGGGATTTCTTGCCGTTGGCTTTCTCGGACTATATTTTTGCGATTGTGGTGGAAGAGTGGGGGCTTTTTGGAGCGACTATTTTGATTGTTTTATACGCTTGGATTCTGTTTCGGGCGTGCTTAAAGTCAAGTAGTTATTCGGATAATGTGGCAATGTTGATGGTGATGGGGTTAGCGTTGATGATTACTTGTCAAGCCCTTGTTTCGATGGCGGTTTCGGTGGGTATCTTGCCCGTAACTGGGCAGCCTTTGCCGTTGATTTCGCGAGGCGGAACGAGTATCATCATCACGAGCGTGTATTTTGGCATTCTGATGTGTGTGGCACGCGAGCAAAACGAACAAAAGGCACTCCACGAACAAAACATCAAAGAAAGTTACGAGGCAGTGCCGACTATCAATATCGAGGAATAATACCTTGATTTTTGCAACCCAAATTTTGTTTTAGAACGCTCTAATTAAGGCATTTTTCGCAAACAATCAATACAAAAAACCAAACAACCAAAGAGGAATACGATTCTTATAGCCCGTTTCTGTGTTGTCAACGGCTAAAAAAGAGTCGGGTACATCTTTGATTTGTTCAAATGTCTTGTTTGCTCCGCCTACTTCAAACAGATATTTTCCATCCACAAGAAAATCGCCTTTTGCAGGATAATAAATCGGTAACACTTGCGACACTTGATTCAAAAAAAACGTCTCACGTACGGTTCCAATCTCCGTTTTGGCTCCCAAAGCATACATCAGATTGGTATTATGCAAAAAAATCTTCTGCGGTCTGCTAAGGGTTTTCAAATTTTTTGTATGGTCCGAAAGTAACATCAGTAAATCAGCACGTTGCAGTGCGTAAAGCATTTTCAAACCTTGATTTCTGCCTGTTTCTAATTGTCCGTACAAACTACTCATAGTCGGCACTTGCGGAACACTTTGTGCCAAAACCATTAGCATCTTCTTGGTCTTTTCGATGGTGGGAACGGTAACATCGTCTATCAAAGGATAATCTTGTTCAAGTACTTGATTGACCACATGTTGCAGGCGAATCTCATAACCTGCCCGAACGGCTTTATAAAAAGGGTAATAGCCGTGCTGTAAATAGGCATTAAAATGCGGTTGAATGTTGCCCAATTTCTCTTTCACCTCAAAAGAAATTTGCACGTGTTTTTGCAAAATATCTTCCAAAGAAAATGCCTGAAAATCAGCCACATTTTCAAACCGCAGATATTCACGGAAAGACAAGCCAGGCAAATGATACGTCATCAATCTGCGAGACAAGTCGCCTTCGCCTACTTCCAACTGCAACATAGACGAACCTGTGAATACAATATGCAAATCAGCGTACTCATCTACGAGATTTTTGATTGCGGTTTGCCAATGTGGATAATAATGCACTTCGTCCAAGAATAGATAACGCCCACCTAAGCCGTAAAACCAGTCCACAAGGTCTTTGAGCGAGTAGGATTTGAACCACAGGTTATCCAATGAAGCATACAAAGTAGTATCGATATTTTGGAAATGCTGCAATATATGTTGCAACATAAGCGTGGTTTTGCCGACACCTTTGGCTCCTTTAATTTCTATCAATCTATCTTCCCAATCAATTTGATTCATAAGCGGTCTACAATAGTTGAGATTGATTGTAGAAAGGAAGTTATGATAGGTTTTAATGATGGATTGTATATCTTGCAGTTCCATAATAAATTGATTTTCTGCGACAAAGATACAGCGTTTTTTATAAAATACAAGATTTTTTTACAAAAAAAGTATCTGCAAGTACTAAATTTTGGTTATTTTTAGTACTTGGAAATACTAAAATGGGTTATTTTGGTTGATTTTTGCCGAAAAAAGTATTTGGAAATACTAAATTTTGGCGATTTTTAGTACTTGGAAATACTAATTTATTTTTTTGAAAAGAAAAAAGGCGAAAATCTATATTTTTTGCATAACAAATTATTTTTACTAATTTCGCAACCGAAAATCTACGCTGGAGGGAAGTGTCTCTTCATACAAAAGGTGGATTTTCAGACATATTGAATAGCGTTTATTGACGCTTTGCGTTTGGCAAAACGAAACTTCGCAAATTTCGAGAATTAAAGCCAGAATCAAAGTAGCAATAGATGCCTATGGGTATGACGTTACCCACATTTGTCGTTCTCGGCAATGTGTTGTCATATCAGCGTAGGTTTCCTATTGTTTATTTGGCTTTAAGGTAGCGAAGACCTCGTTTTGCAAGTAAGCAATAGCGGGGTCTACGCTTTCTGTATGCAAAACCAAATAAGCATTTATTATTAACCCAAAAAAATATACGATTATGAAAAAGTTATTTTATTATTTTTTAATTGCTACATTGGCATTTAATTTTGTCGGCTGTTCTGACAAAGGTAAAGACATAACAGCCAATAATGGTACTTTACAAGACGGAGATGTAGAAATTGGGAATTGTACATATAGACTTAACAAAAAAACTCAAAAAGCTCATTTACTGATGGGATTTTGTATTACTCAAAAGAAGTATGTAACAGGAGATTTTGCAGTTCCAGAAACAATAACTTATAATTCAACAAATTATACAGTTACAAGTATTAATAGTGGTGCATTTGCTCTAAAGGGGACAGATGTAAATAGTTATGGAGCATTAGATCCTAATTGGGATATTACTTCGCTTACTTTCCATGATAAAATAGATTCTATAGGTGATCAAATATTCTCTAATTCCTTATTAGAAAATAAATTTAAAAAACTTACTATTGGGCGAGGAATAAAATATATTGGAATGCAAATGGCGTCCGATTATATTACCGTTATTCATGCCACAACACCACCTGAATTTAAAAGTATTGTATGGGAAACTATGGCCACTGATATGATGATAAAAGCAATGCAGGCGATGAAATTATATGTTCCATCAGAAAGTATCGAAGCCTATAAAGCACACGTTTACTTTAAGTATTATGATATTCATTCTATTGATGAGTTGGAAGATTAGTTTTTCTTTTCGTTCAAACATAACAAAGGCAGGTTGAATAATAACAAACCTGCCTTTTCTATCAACATAGCGAAAAAGTTTTTAATACTTTTTTATTTGGATTTTAATATCGTATCCATACGGCGTAACGGAGGTGTTATCTGCCGTAAAACCTAATTTGCTGGGGCAAATGATTTTGCATTCTGCACCACTATATCGCATCTTTTGTATCGCCACATGCCATGCCGTGCACGAGTTGTCGGAAACATTGCCAAATTTGATTTCGGGTGGATTTTCTTCTGTCAAAGTTGTCGAATAATCTGCCGTATCAGCAACCGCATCAAGCGTATATTTTATGTATCGCACAATGATAACATCATTCACTTTCACCGTATCGCCATCTGTATCGCCCCTATTTACCAAATGAAAATACAGATTATCGTATCCATCTACTTGCAAGTAATCCTTTTCGCCCCACTGAGCATCTTGTGGTTCCTCTTTTATCACGCGAATCTGTTGGCGTTTGATAAAATTAGAAATCAACTTCTTTTCCGCCTTCAACGATTCGGCGTAAGTCCCGTAGTTGCAAGCATATATCAAGCCTAAAACTGCTATGAGAATTAAAATCTTTTTCATTGTAATATCGTTAATTGTACATAGATATTTTCGTATGGTTCTACCTGTTCATTGCCAAACTGCCCGTATGCCAAATACCACGGCACGAGCATCTCCAACTTATCGCCAACGCGTCTGCGTAGTAAATCATCATCCACTGCCACAATCACCTCCCGTTTACCCACCGTGATAATCTTTTCTTCATCGGCAATAAGTGTGCCATCTAAATGACGCGTTATCAAATGAATTTGCCTTTCTTCCTCTATTTTGACGGTGTCGCCCGCTCCTTTTTCGGTGATTAAATACCAATAACTTTGCTCGTCCAAGACCCATTTGCGTTTGTCCAAAACCACCCATTGAGCGAGAAAATGATTGGCATAATCCACTTGCTCCTCGTTGTAACGAATGATTTTTATCAAACCACTATCTTCTTGCAACATAGCCACTCCCGACTGTCGCGTATGGTAGGTGGGACGTTGCGGTGCCGTCTTGTGGCAAGCTATAAAAGCCGTTAAAACCATCAAATAACACAATTTTTTCATATTTTTTTCCCTATTAACGTTGCTGGAGTCGCTTGCTCAATTTTCACCTGAACAAAATCTCCAATATGACTATTTTCTTTTGGAAAGACGACCGTCTTATATTGTGATGTGCGTCCAACCATCGCTTCATTACTCCGTTTTGAAAACCCTTCAACCAGCACTTCAACGATTTTCCCCACGTCTTTTTGGTTACTCTGCAACGATAGCTGATTTTGCAAGGCAATGATTTCGTTCAAACGTCGAATCTTTTCTTCTTCGGGCACGTTATCGGGCAAGTGTTTTTGGGCGTAAGTGCCAGGTCGCTCGCTGTATTTGAACATAAAAGCCGTATCAAATTGCACTTCCTGCATCAAAGACAAGGTTTGTGCGTGGTCTTCCAAGGTTTCGTCGTGAAAGCCGCAAAAAATATCCGTTCCAATGCTCGCTTCGGGCAAAAAACGACGGATGGCTTCAATGCGACCTAAGTACCATTCGCGAGTGTATTTGCGGTTCATCAAGGCTAAAATCTTGTTGCTCCCACTCTGCACAGGCAGATGAATGAACTTGCACAGGTTAGGGTAGGAGGCTATCATTTGTAGCGTTTCGTCCGACATATCTTTCGGGTGCGAAGTGGTGAAACGAACACGCATTTCAGGCACTGCCAAAGCCACTTTTTCCAACAGATGTGCAAAATCCATTTCGTCATAACGGTACGAATTAACGTTTTGCCCCAAAAGCGTAACTTCTTTGTATCCTTTTTGTTGTAAATCAATCACTTCGTTCAAAATACTCTGCACATCGCGACTCCGCTCTCGTCCACGCGTGTACGGCACCACACAATAACTGCAAAAATTATTGCAACCTCGCATGATACTCACAAAGCCCGAAATCGATTTGCCAATGCGGGTCGGAATGATGTTGCGGTAGGTTTCGGTCGTGCTTAGTTGAAGGTTGAGGGCTGGTTGTCCGCTTTCACTTTGCGAAATCAGGTGCGGAATATCCAAATAAGCGTCTGGTCCAGCCACAAACTGTATGTTATGTTCTTTGAGCAAATCCTCGCCCATCCGCTCTGCCATGCACCCAATGACGCCCAAAATGATTTTTTTCCCTTTGCGATGGGCGTTCAGTTCGGTGATACGGTGCAACACTTTTTGCTCGGCATTATCGCGTATGGAACAGGTGTTGAGGATAATCAAATCGGCATCTTTACTTTCATTAACTAATTGATAATCAGTCATTTGCATAATCGATGCAACCACTTCCGAGTCGGCGACATTCATCTGACAACCGTATGTTTCAATGTAGTATTTTTTCATAGCAAATAGGTTGCGGAAGGGGTGATGATTCCGTCCATTTTTTTATCAAAATCCGTACTTTTTATATTGTTAATTACTTGAAAATCATAGCATACGCCTATTTTCAAACTCGCAGGGTGTTTTTTCAAAAATCGGTCGTAAAACCCACCACCTTGTCCGATACGATTCCCATTTTTGTCAAAAGCAAGTCCCGGAACCAAAATGAGGTCAATATGGTCGATATGAGGTTCACTTTGAGGCTCTAAAATCCCAAATTTGCCTTGTTTTAGTGGTTCGGTGTAGCCACAAGCCACCATTTCTGACTCACTTTTCACAACCGGCAACAAAAATTTTTTGTCCGAAAAAGTAGCAATCAACGGCATCAAATCTACTTCATTATGGATTGGCGAATAAATCATCACCGTTTCAGCAGCCACAAAAGACGGAAAAACGCTCACGCTCGCACAAATTTTTTGCGAAAAATCCTGCACCTCCTTCGTCGTCAAACCCTTGCGTAACTGCCGTTGTTGAACACGAATTGCATCTTTGTAACTGTTATGCTCTGCCATCAAAATTTCTACTTTTTGCAAAAATAAAACAAAAAAACTAACTTCGCACAAATTTTGTACAACAAAAGGTATGAAAAAAATACATTTGGCTTTATTTATTGTAGCAATAGCACTGTTGAGTGCCTGTACCAGAACGAGTACCATAACTTATTCGGATGCGAGCGTCATTTCGTTCCGACTTTCGCACGATAGTATGCCCAACCTTTCCAGCATTACATTTAAGGTCATCACGCAAGGTGATACTGGCTTTATTTACAATGTGGATTCGATTGATTTTGATTATGATTTGAGTAAAGTGGTGCTTTCGGCTTCGTTTCTGTATAGCATTTCAGCCTCTGCAGTGTCTTATCCAGCCGATGTGTTGTCCTCGAGTGCGAGTACGGATTTGCAACCCATCGATTCAACCATCAACCTAAATGGCAGTGGCGATACGATTAATGCGGCTGTGTCGCCGTTTTATTTGTTGGCGTTGGCTTCGGACAATAAAAATTTGTACAAATATCGTGTGCAAGTCAATCAGCACAAGGTTGACCCGTATTTGTATGTGTGGGAAAAAGTGAAAGAGGATAAAGCCATTTTTGATTTGGAAAGTTTTGAATTGAAGCTGGTTTGTTTGAATAATATGCTCTATTTGTTTGTGCAAGATGGCTTCAAAACAACCGTTTATTCGTCGTCTGATAAAGCCGTTACGTGGCAAGATTTAGGGTCGCCGACAACGCTTCCCGCAACGTGTAAAGTTCGTAACATATTGTGTGCCAACAAGTTAGGCAAACTCTATTATGCCAATGGCGATAAAGTGTACACTTCGGAAAATGCGACCACGTGGCAGGAAGAGAGTTACAGTAGCGAGACGTTTACGGTGGAAAATATGCTGTACGAATTTAACGATTCTATCTGGTGTTTGGCGAAGTTGAAAGCCGATGGCAAGTACCAGATGGCGAACACCAAAGACGGTAAGTTTGCTCTGTGTGGCGAGGTGTTGCCCGATAATTTTCCTGTGAGCGATTATGCGGCGTTGAGTTTTGAGAGTGCGAGCAACCGCAAGCGGGCGTTGGTTTTTGGTGGGTATGACAAGGACGGGAACAACCTGAATGCTTGTTGGAGCGTGGAATATAGTACGACTTCGGGCTATCGGATGGTGGATTTCACGAACGCAAAATCGCCTATCAAAGACCTGACGGGAATGTCCATCATTTCGTACAATAAACAGTTGATGTTGTTCGGTGGGGTGGATAAAGATATGAATTTTGTGGGCGATGATATTTTTGTTTCCGACAATGAAGGTTTCACGTGGCAGAAGACGAATACGGAGAAAAATCGGTTGCCAGAATCCTACCGCACCCAACGCCAAAAACAGACGGTTGTGGTGGATGATGACCATTATATCTACGTCATTGGTGGACAAAATAAGACCACTTTTTATTCCGATGTGTATCGCGGACGACTGAATAGCATTGATTGGTAGGATTTTTTGGAATGCGAGTTTGCAAAAAAAAGATATTTTAAAATGTTGTATAATAGACAAATACGTATTTTTTGAAAAAATAAAGCACGATTTTTTAAATTTATTTTTGTTTTTTAATTTTTTGGTATTATCTTCGCACTCGGTTTTGAGAGAAGGGGAGTGATTTAGGTTGTTATTTTAGAAGTTTTTATTGGGTTGTAGATGCGTTTCACCTGATTTGAAAAAGATTGCAGGTGTTATCTTTTGGACGCTATGTGAGAGGGGATTGAGAGAGGGCGTTCGGCAAAGTTTGAGAAGATTGTTATATGATATAGTGTGCACGGCTAATCGTGCGTGATATTTGACTTATTATCAACAAGATGTAGTACAAGAGGAAAGAGAATGATTTTTCCCTGTTAATTTTTTACACTTGATAGATTTGCGTTC
>JBGUYG010000048.1:0-3632 GCA_045118535.1 Paludibacteraceae bacterium | reverse complement strand
ATACCATGACAGTAGAAGAAACGAAAAGCAAATTTGATGCGCTCTTTGACGAAGTAAAAGCCTATCGCAAAAGTAAGCATTTTCAAGATTTGTTGGAATTTTGTGCCCACTTTAAGACATTGGCACCTTATAATGCTATGTTGGTGCGTTTTCAAATGCCGCATGCTCGTTTTGTCTTAACGCCTAGAGATTGGAAGAAATATCATCGTAAAATCCGTGCTTTTGCAAGACCTATTTTGATATTGGTTCCTTTTGGACCGGTGGACTTTGTTTATGAGATTCAGGATACATATACGCCAAAGAACGAACCGCGTAAACTCTCAGAGTACGATATAATTGAAGATGTAGAAAAACCTTTCAAAGTAGATGGGCAAATGCATCCTCACATGCTCGATAAACTCATATACAATATGCAATATCATGGCGTAGCATATGACCCTAATATGGTTGCCGGAGTTGGTTTGGGAGCTGTAATTACTCCTATTCTCAAAGATGACGTACAAAGAAAACTTTCTATACCTATCAACAAAGCAAAAGATGTCGATACCGAAGCGAAATATTTGATACGAACAAACAGCACGGCAGATAACGGCCAGAAGATTGCAAGTATTGTTCATGAATTGGGGCATTTGTTTTGCTATCATATGCCAGCACCGGAAGGATGGGGAAAGGCATGGAAAGTAAGAAAATTGGAAAAGGATGAAAAGGAGTTTGAGGCGGAAGCCGTGGCAAGGATGGTTTGTGATCGTTTGGGGATAATCAATCGGTCAGAACGATATTTAAGTTCATATCTCGCACAAAATAATGAGATACCGCCACACATCAGTATTGAAAACATATGTCTCGCAGCCAATAAGGTTTTAAATATGTGCTTCGAAACACAAAAGATGACTTATCGAGACGGGTTATTATTCAAACATGACGAAGCATTTCAAGAAAAAGTAAAAAGCACAAAGTCCCAGAAGAATATCTAAAAATATGGAAATGAATAAGAAAATAGTATATGTGGACATGGATAATGTCCTGGTGGATTTTCAAAGTGGAATAGACGCTATGAAAGATGTTATAACGTCAGAGTATGATGGTCGGATAGACGAGGTGCCGCATATATTCGCACACATGAAGCCGCTTCTCGGAGCAGTGGAAGCATATCGCGCTTTGTGCGAAAAATATGATTGCTACATCCTCAGCACCTCTCCATGGAATAATCCCACTGCCGCAAGCGATAAGTTTGCTTGGGTAAAAAAGTACTTGGGCGATGTAGCATACAAGCGTGTAATCCTCTCGCACCACAAGAACCTAAATCGTGGCGACTACCTCATTGACGACCGTCCCGAGAAAAATGGTGCCGGCAAGTTCGAAGGCGAAGTGATTGCCTTAGGCAACGAACAATTTCCGGACTGGAATTCCGTCCTTTCCTATCTATTATAAACTAAAGGACATGCACGAAAAAATGCATTGAGAAAAGTGGGAATTGTGAGTATTCTCACTTTTCTCACAATTCTCATGCAAAATTACGGCTTCATTTTGTATTTTTTAAGTAATCAAAACTAAAATTTTTGCATGTCAGTAATGTCAGAATCGTCAGTTTCTTGATTTTTCAAGGCCTCAGAAGGGGATCAAACTGACGTTACTGACAAAACTGACAGAGCAAATTTTCTATGTTGTTTTATTTTCCCTCGGGAGGACTGCTATCGGCAGAAAAAAGCCGAAAAAGAGTCATTGGGGCAGCGAATACCGAATACTGTGGGTTGTTGAAAGACGAAAATCGCGGGGGATTCCGGAATTTTGGCAAAAAAATCGCGGGGGAATTGGGTGTTTTGACAAAAAAAATCGCGGGGGATTTTGATTTTTTTGCTAAAATATTTGCGTAATTCATTTATTTATAGTAACTTTGCGGCGATTTTAATACCATCGTCTTATGGAACGAATTTTTAAACGTAAGTTGTATGACAAATTGCTAAGTTGGAAGCAGGAGAAAAATGGTAAAACGGCTCTGTTGGTAGAGGGTGCTCGTCGTGTCGGTAAATCTACTATCGTTGAAGAGTTTGCTAAAAACGAGTATAAATCCTACCTCTTGATTGACTTTAACAAAGTCGGCAAGAAGATAAAGGAGTTGTTTGAAGACTTGAATGATTTAGATTATATCTTCCTGACCTTACAAGCCAACTATGGTGTGAATCTAGAGCCGCGTAAGTCAGTTATCATCTTTGATGAAGTGCAGCAATGTCCAACTGCACGTCAAGCGATCAAGTATTTGGTTGCTGATGGTCGGTATGACTATATTGAGACGGGGTCGCTTATCAGCATCAAGAAGAACACGCAGGGCATTACCATCCCGAGTGAGGAAGATCGTATTACAATGTATCCCATGGATTATGAGGAATTCCGTTGGGCAATGGGTGATACGGCGACAGTCCCGTTATTACGTACATTCTATGAGAAACGATTGCCATTGGGGGCAGCGTTTCGTACGAAGATGCGTGAGTTTCGGCTCTATATGCTGATTGGCGGTATGCCGCAAGCGGTAAATGAGTATTTGGATACGAAGAACTTACAGAAAGTAGATGCAGTCAAACGCAATATCATCAAACTTTACGAAGATGATTTTCTAAAGATAGACGAAACCGGTCGTATCAGCAAGTTGTTCATGTCGATACCAGGTCAGCTGTCTCGAGCAAGTACACGTTTCGTTCCGTACAATACAATAGGTTCGGTTGAAGAAGATAAATTGTTGGAGTTTATTAAAGCGATGGAGGACAGCAAGACGGTCAACATGGTATACCATTGTGACGATCCGAACGTGGGAATGTCACTAACCAAAGACGATAGTCGGTACAAGATTTTTACTGCTGATACAGGTCTGTTTGTGACCTTGGCGTTTTGGGATAAAGATTACACGGAGAACGTATTGTACGAGAAACTCCTAAGCGATAAGTTGGATGTCAATCTGGGTTATGTATATGAGAATGTGGTGGCGCAACTATTAGCTACAGCCGGAAACAACTTGTTCTATTACACTTTCCCGAAGGATGACAAGCATAGTTATGAGGTAGACTTTATGTTGTCTCGCGGTAATAAAGTGTGGCCAATTGAAGTTAAGTCCTCGTCGCATAAGTCGCATGCGTCATTAGATGCTTTCTGCGAGAAATATTCCGCTCGTGTAGGTAATCGCTATTTGATCTATACTAAAGACCTACAAAAAGATGGAGAGGTATTGATGATTCCGGTATATATGACTGGACTGCTATAATTTTTTTTCGAACGCTGTGTTCAAAAAATAGCTCATTTTTAGTCATAATCGTTGGTTGTTCGTTAGATATTACTTAGTTGTTCATGAGCCAACTTCCTACTCATTACCCACTCATTCCCTACGCACATCATACCAGTTTTCGATAAACAACGTTACAAACTTTTGGTACTGCCCACAAAAAGCAGTACCTTTGCAGCGCGATTCAGCAGAAATGTCGGCGGCATTATTGGGAAGTGGGTCGCGACCACGTTTTCACGTTGCGGTTTCTGCCATCTTGCAACGACTGTGGCTTTATTGGCGCGTAGGGTCGCAACCTTGCTCCATTGTAGCGGTTGCAAGGAATCGTTTTTATGATGATAAGGCATATAGCCGCGAATTG
>JBGUYG010000047.1:0-6754 GCA_045118535.1 Paludibacteraceae bacterium | reverse complement strand
TATTGCCTTTTGTTGAGTTTGATGACCCGTTTGATATTATAACGCATCTATTGGTGGGTAGCGAGGGGACGCTGGCTTTTATCAGTCGGATTCGGATGAAAACGGGAGTTTTGAAGTCCCATTCGGCTTCGGCTTTGTTGCTTTTCCCAACCACCAAAGAAGCGTGCGAAGCGATTATTAAGATGCGGAAAACGGAGGTGCTGTCGGCGGCAGAATTTTTTGACCGTAAGGCTATGCGAGTGGTTGAAAAGGACTTCCCAGAGTTGCAAAACCAACCCGAAGATGCAGCGGCAGTGTTGATTCGCATTGATGGAGTGGACGAGCAAGAGTTGGAAGAGAAAAAGAAGAAAATTGGCGTTAAAGGCTTTACTTCCGACCCCGAATTAGTGCAGAAATACTGGGCAATGCGGAGTGGAATTTTCCCTGCAGTGGGTGCGACGCGACCGATTGGCACGACTTGTTTGATTGAAGATGTGGCTTTTCCGATTGAAAATTTGACCGAAGCAACGTTGGATTTGCAGGAATTGTTGCAAGAAAATGGCTATGGCGATGCCGTCATTTATGGACACGCTTTGGAAGGCAACTATCATTTCATTCTCAATCAACGTTTTGATACGCCCGAAGCCATCAAACAGTACGATGGAATGATTCAAGCGGTGGTGGATTTGGTGGTAGATGAGTATCACGGGAGCCTCAAAGCCGAGCACGGGACAGGGCGAAATATGGCACCGTTTGTGGAGCGAGAGTGGGGGAAAGAGGCGTACGAGGTTATGAAAGCCGTCAAAACGCTGTTTGACCCGAATAATATGCTCAATCCGGGCGTGATTTTTACCGAAGACGAAAACAGTCATTTGAAGCATATCAAGCCGCTTCCGAAGGTGCATCCGCTGATTGATAGATGTATCGAATGTGGTTTTTGTGAGGTGAACTGCGTGAGTTGTGGCTTTGCTTTTTCGTCTCGTCAAAGGATTGTAATTCAACGAGAAATAGCCTCGTTACGCTCGCCAGAACGGTCTGCCGATAACGAAGCCAAATTATTAGCCCAACAGTTGGAAACCGATTTCCGCTATATGGGCAAAGATTTGTGTGCTGGAGACGGTTTGTGCTCGATGAGTTGTCCTGTGAAAATCAACACGGGCGAGTATATCCATTTGGTGCGTGAAAGAGAGTTGTCAGAGAGAGGAAAACGGCTTGGACAGTGGGCAGGCGACCATTTTGCAACGGTTGGAAAGGCTCTCAAAGGAATCATGAAAGTTGCGTCTGCTGCACACGGTTTGTTGGGCGATAAAGTGATGAGTCTTGCGGGGAAAGCATTGCATGTTGGGTCGGGTCGAAAAATCCCGCTGTGGACGCCCGCGATGCCTCGTGCCGTTAAGTCGGCAGAGATACAAGAGGCGTTGGATTATGAAATAAAACATCCGTTGCCAGCGTTGCACCAGAAAAAAGTGGTTTATTTTCCAAGTTGCCTCAATCAGCGGTTGGGTGTGCAGGATAAAACGAAAGGCAAATCGCTCATCAACGACATGGTGGAGTTGCTCAACAAGGCAAATTTTGAGATTGTTTTCCCTGCCAACATGGAACAACTGTGTTGCGGTACCATTTGGGAGAGCAAAGGAATGCCCGACGAAGCCGATAAAAAGTCGCAAGAGTTGGAGCAAGCCTTGTGGATAGCGAGCGAAGAGGGCAAATGGCCTGTTTTGTGCGACCAAAGCCCGTGTTTGCACCGAATGCGTAAAATGATTAAAAAAATGCGTTTGTATGAGCCAGCCGAGTTTATTGATAAGTTTGTGTTGGACGAACTTGATATTACGCCGATAGACGCTTCTGTGGCGATTCATATCACTTGTTCTACGCGTGAAATGGGGGTTGAAAAGTCGTTGTTGCGGGTTGCGAAAAGGTGTGCGAGGGAGGTCTTGGTGCCAGAAGAGATTGCTTGCTGTGCGTTTGCGGGCGACAAAGGCTTTACGCATCCACAACTGAATCAATGGGCTTTGCGGAAATTATCCAAACAAATCCGCGAACATCACGTTTCGATGGGCTATAGCAACTCTCGCACGTGCGAAATAGGGTTGACCTACCACAGTGGTGTGCAGTATTTCGGGATTGCAAAATTAGTGAATCAAGTGAGTAAAGCACGCAATGAAAAATAGAGAAATAGAACGGAAATTTTTAGTTAAAGACTTATCATTCAAGCAGTTAGCAACTTCGCATCACGAGATTTGGCAAGGTTATTTGTGCCGTGACCCACAACGAACCATTCGGGTCAGAATCAAGGAAAATAAGGCTTTTTTGACGATAAAATCGGGGAACGAGGTCTCGCATTTTGAGTGGGAAAAGGAGATTGACGTTGCCGATGCGAAGGATTTGTTGCAAATTTGTTTGGCTGGTGTGATTCATAAAATGCGTTGGATTGTGCCTGCCGAAGAAAAAAATCTTTGCTGGGAAGTGGATGAATTTTTGAACCATCCCGAGAACTTGATTTTAGCGGAAATCGAATTGCCCTCTGAAACAGCCGTTTTTACCAAACCCAATTTTGTGGGCGAGGAAGTAACGGGACAGGCACAATATTATAATGCAAATATGTTGATAAATTGAGTCGCATATTTTTTTCGTTAAGTAATGTTTTTTTTTTAACTTTGCAAAACAACAAAATTAAACGTCATGGATTTTAAGTACGAAAAAATGTTTCAACTCGGGAAAGACTCTACCGAGTACTATTTGCTGACCAAAGACTATGTGTCGGTGAGTGAATTTGAAGGTAAACCTATTTTGAAAATAGAGAAAGAAGGGTTGACAAAAATGGCTCAAACGGCTTTCAGAGACGTGAGTTTTTTGCTTCGCCGTTCGCATAATGAGCAGGTTGCCAAAATTTTACGCGACCCCGAAGCGAGCGAAAATGACAAATATGTGGCTCTGACCTTCTTACGCAATGCCGAAGTGAGTGCCAAAGGGCAGTTACCCCTGTGCCAAGATACAGGTACCGCGATTATTCATGGCGAAAAAGGGCAACAAGTGTGGACGTGGGATAAACATAAGGAAATTTCGGACGAAGAAGCTCTGAGCGAGGGCGTTTTCAATACTTACACACAGGAAAATTTGCGTTATAGCCAAAATGCTCCCTTGACGATGTACGAAGAGGTAAATACGAAGTGTAACTTGCCTGCACAGATTGATTTGGAAGCCACCGAAGGCATGGAATATTATTTCCTTTGCGTCACAAAAGGGGGTGGGTCTGCCAATAAATCCTACTTGTATCAAGAGACCAAAGCGGTTTTAAATCCCAAAACTTTAGTGCCGTTTTTGGTGGAAAAAATGAAGACGTTGGGTACGGCAGCGTGTCCTCCGTATCATATTGCGTTCGTGATTGGTGGTACTTCGGCGGAAAAAAATCTGCTGACGGTGAAGTTGGCTTCAACGCATTACTACGATTCGTTGCCCACGACGGGCTCCAATGGAGGGCGTGCTTTTCGTGATGTGGAGTTGGAAAAACAGGTGTTGCAAGAGGCTTATAAGATAGGGTTAGGTGCCCAATTTGGTGGCAAATATCTTGCTCACGACATTCGCATTATTCGTTTGCCACGCCACGGTGCGAGTTGTCCGATTGGCTTGGGCGTTAGTTGTTCGGCAGATAGAAACATAAAATGTAAGATCAATAAGGACGGTATTTGGATTGAAAAGATGGACGATAATCCAGGCAGTTTGATTCCCGAATCGTTGCGTCAAGCGGGCGAAGGCAATGCCGTTAAAATTGATTTGAATCAAGGTATGGATGCTGTGCGTAAAGAGTTGAGCAAGTATCCAGTGAGTACACGTTTGAGTTTGAATGGAACGATTATCGTGGGTCGTGACATTGCTCACGCAAAGATTAAAGAGCGTTTGGACAAAGGCGAGGCTTTGCCCGAATACCTGAAAAATCACCCGATTTACTATGCAGGTCCAGCTAAGACCCCACAGGGTATGCCTTGCGGTAGTATGGGACCGACGACAGCAGGACGAATGGACCCGTATGTGGATTTGTTCCAGTCGCACGGTGGCTCGTTGGTGATGCTTGCCAAAGGAAATCGTACGCAACAAGTTACGGACGCTTGCAAAAAGTATGGTGGATTTTATTTGGGTTCTATCGGTGGTCCAGCGGCTATTTTAGCCCAAAATAACATCAAATCCATTGAGTGTTTGGAATATCCCGAACTGGGAATGGAAGCCATTTGGAAGATTGAAGTGCAAGATTTCCCCGCATTTATCCTCGTGGACGACAAAGGGAATGACTTCTTCAAGCAACTTAAACCCTGCGAAGGTTGTACTATTTTAGAAAAATAATTGTAAATTAAATTTGTTAAGAATATGAAAAAATGGATTGTATGTCTTTCGGTTTTGATGTGTAGTAGCGTGGTGATGTTTGCCAAAAAACCACTCTCTCTGACGGAAGGGAAAGCCAAGAATTTACGGGAAGTTTTTTACCAAAAAGACCAACAAATGCTTGTAGAAATGGATTATTCTGCAACGATGTGGGAAGATGATGGTCAATACAAAGAGTTTTGCGGAAACGATTACGAAAAACGCGTGAACGACTCGTATGTGGCTTTTATCGAGGCTTTTAATCACAAAAACAAAAATATGATTCAAGCAACCGCAGATCCAAACGCTAATACGAGGGGAAAAGTGGTGGTGAAAATCGACAAATTAGAGCGTAAAAATGGTTCAAGTGCGTGGGGAAAGATGTATATTCGTATGTATGGCACGGTTACTGTTTATGATATGACGAAGAAAGCCGTCGCTTCTGCAGAAATCTACAAATTAGCTGGTGAAGAGGATTATGGTGAAGACGACCGTTTGAAAAAATGTTTTGCTGCTTTGGCAGAAGAATTAAAGCTTTTAGGAAAATAAATGACGAACATAAAGGATACAATACACCACAAAAAAAAGTCTTGGCTCCAGCGGCTTTTTTACAAATATCGTCTGGTAGTTATTGATGAACATGATTGGACAGAGAAAAAATACGTCTATGTTTCTCGTATAGGCGTATTTTTCATGATTTTGTTGTCTGGAATTGTGATTTTTTGTATTCTTTCTTTGTTTGTGTATTTTACGCCATTAGGCAACCTTTCCTCCAATTTATCGAAGGAAGTAAATCAGCAGTTGATTTCTGAGTCGGAACGTTTGGACTCGCTTGGTACGGTGTTGGAATTACAGGAACAATACCTGGAAACGATTCGCAAAATTGTGGCTGGTGACATTGACATTAAAGCCGATTCGGTCATCAACCTTGACTCTATGCAGTTGATTATGCAAGCACAATTATTGGAGTCCAAGAAGCAAGCGACGGAGGATTTTTTGGCACAGTATGAAGCCAAAGAACACGACAATATACTTGTCTTTGAACTGCAACAATCCGTCGTACATACCTTGTTTAAGCCCGTTAGTGGTACGATTGTTCGGCATTATTCGCAAAAGGATAAGCAGTATAGTGTTGTGATAGAAAATACCGAAAAAACGAATGTATATAGTGTCAATCGAGGCGTGGTTGTAGATGTTTCTTATTCCTTGAATACCACCTATTCTATCACGATTATGCACGCTTCGTATGTGTCAGTCTATCGGAATGTTTCATCGGTGATAAAACAAGTAGGGGAGCGGGTTGAAAAGGGTGAACTGATTGCTTTTGCGAATGCCAACCAACCCTTAGAATTTGCTCTTTGGCAAAATATCCGTCCCGTTAATCCCGAAGAAGTTATCGCCTTTTGATGCAAAAGCAAGTCGCCATATTAGGTTCAACGGGTAGCATTGGAACCCAAACATTAGACGTTGTTCGTTCGTATCCGCAGTTGTACAAAGTGTATTCGCTTTCGGCACAACGCAATGTGAAAAAACTCAGCGAGCAAGCACGGGAATTTTTGCCCGAAGTGGTTTGTATTGCTGACTCAACGTACTATGACGAGTTGTGCCAAGCCTTGCGTGATTTGCCTATCAAAGTTGTTTGTGGCGAGGCTGGCTTGTGTGAAGGTGTTGTGGCTGACAAAGTAGATGTGGTGGTTTCGTCCATTGTCGGTTTTGCGGGCTTGATTCCGACCATTGAAGCCATCAAGAAAGGCAAAAAAATCGCTCTTGCTAACAAAGAGACCTTGGTCGTGGCAGGCGAGTTGATAACCAATCTTTGCAAGCAATATCAAAGCCAACTTGTGCCGATTGATTCCGAACATTCGGCTATTTTTCAGTGTTTGCAAGGCGAAAATAATGAAATAAAAAAAATCATCCTTACGGCAAGTGGCGGACCGTTTCGGGGTTTTAGCAAAGCGGAACTTGCAAAAGTGTCTTCACAACAGGCTTTGCAGCATCCGAATTGGAAGATGGGCGATAAGATAACCATCGATTCGGCGACTTTGATGAACAAAGGGTTTGAGATGATTGAAGCCAAGTGGTTGTTTGGTGTGGAGGTTTCAAAGATAGAGATTTTGATACATCCCCAATCTATCGTTCATTCGGCTGTGGAGTTCGCTGACGGAGCCATCAAAGCCCAGTTGGGAGTACCTGATATGCACCTGCCGATACAGTATGCTTTGACTTATCCGAACCGTTTGCCGTGTGAGCAGGAGGCGTTGGATTTGGCACAAATAGCGACTTTGTCGTTTACCCGACCCGATATGGAGGCTTTCCCATGCTTACAATTAGCGTTTGAAGCCATCACAAAAGGTGGAAATATGCCGTGCGTTCTCAATGCTGCCAATGAGGTGGTGAACCGTGCGTTTATCGAAAATCG
>JBGUYG010000046.1:0-9899 GCA_045118535.1 Paludibacteraceae bacterium | reverse complement strand
ACGGATATTAAACCACACATTATGTGCGTTTTCTGCATTCGCCGCACTTGCCGACCAATAGGCACAACTCAACCCATACTCCGTTGCATACATGCTGGGTACACCATTCGAAAAAAAGCGTTGTTGCTCACTGGGTAAGAACACCACGCCTGCCTCTTCCAAGAGTCCCCATACAGTGGCATCAATGTTAGAAACCGCATTATTCGCCCCAAACGGGAGGGTTGCCACACCAGCCTCCGAGAAACTGAAGTCATCGGGATAAATCAACACGCCCGACACCGTATCCGTCGTGTTATTGCCGTATTTCAACCGCACATAGGTAAAGGCATTCTGTTTGCCCTCTACCATACGCTCGGTGAGCAGATACGTCCATTCGTCAGCGGTCAAGGTACGCCATACCTTGGGCATATACATCGTGGTGCCTTTCGAGGACTGCCACAGGGCATTATTGGCATCGTACTCCGAGCCATGATACTCCCGAATCACATTGTTATAGCCCCAGTCAAAGTACTGGTTCGAACCCGACTTGGAATCGATGTCGTTGGTAGTAGCCTCTGGACCATGACCCGCATCAAACGAGGGACCAAAAGCGTAAACGTTGTGCTCATTATTGATTCTTGTATTGCTCAAATCGTATGGATTGAAGAACAGTGCGAGCGAGTCTTGTGCTCTGCGACCGTGCCCACTCGTTCCCCAAGCAAACACGTCAATCCAACCACCGTATTTTTTGGATACCAATAGGTTATTGCAAGGCACCCCTTTGATTTCCTTGAACTTCGAGGGTGTGGAAGGATCGGATGTAGAGTAGTCGATACTATCGTAGAAGACGGTCGTCACATTATCGTTGACATTCGTCCCTGCTGTCTTCAAGCCTTCGGGTGCATAGACGCTCTTGCCGTTCCCTACGCGGTCGAACTGCCGCAAAGCAAAACGCCACTCATCGCGAGCAGGGCAGTACTGCAAGTTACCCGCCGAAAAAGTTACTTGCCGACCACTCTCACTAACTGTGAACGGATGCACTGTGGGTGTATCGACAATGAACTTCACCGCCGACTGGTAGTAGCGATTACAGCCATCGGCTTGTGCAGCGTGGGCAGTAGTTAAAAGTACACTGAGTCCTAACACTAAAAATAAACCTTTTTTCATATACTTTACTGTGTAAAAAATCAAAAACATGCTTTCTCCCCCTTCACATCAACACAAATTTTGGCAAAGATACAAAAATTGTTCTAATATAAAAAAACTTTTTGCAACGGGTTGTTTTTTGGTTGATTTGGTCTGCGGTGGGGTCGAAAGGAAGGTTTTTTCGCAAAAAAATGCTTTTTTTTTATAAAATTATGTGTATCTTTGCCCGTAATTTTTTAAAAAATATAATATGAAACGTATATTTCAAATTATACTGGCTTTATTTATTTTGAGTACTCCTTTGTGTGAGGTTGCCATGGCTCAAAAGGCGAGCAAAAAGGCTTCTGTTACCACACAAAAGAAGAGTTCGAAGTCTAAAAAGGCTTCCAAATCGAGCACGAAAGCGGCCAAAGGCGACAAACCTTCTAAGGGTAAATCGTTGGTGGTAGGAGCCGAGCGTACGAAAACCTATTTACCTTTCTTAAAGAACAAACGGGTGGCTTTACTCGCTCATAATGCGAGTGTGGTGGGTGCTAAACGTACCGTGGATTTTCTGTTGGAAAACAAAGTAAAAGTAACCATGATCTTTTCGCCCGAGCACGGCTTTAATAGTGCCGCACAAGCAGGCGAGGTCGTAGCGGATGATGTGGATCCAAAAACCAAATTGCCCATCATCTCCCTCTATCGTTCCCGCGAAGAAGGGCATCCCGATGCGAATGATATGAAGAAATTTGACATCCTCATCGTTGACTTGCAAGATGTGGGCGTGCGTGCCTACACGTATTATGTGACGATGGCTAAGATGATGGATATTTGTGCCGAATACAATAAAAAAGTGATTATCTTTGACCGTCCAAACCCCAACGGGATGTATGTCGATGGTCCTATCTTGGATATGAAATATAAGTCGGGCGTGGGTTATTTCCCCATTCCTTACGTGCACGGTATGACGCTTGGCGAGTTGGCTAAGATGATTAACGGCGAAGGTTGGCTTACGGGAACCCGTCAGGTGGACTTGGTGGTTATTCCTTGCGAGAACTACACCCATCAAACGGTCTATGACTGCCCTATCGCTCCATCTCCCAACCTCCCCAATGCTTTGTCGGTGGCTTTGTATCCTTCGTTGTGCTTGTTTGAAGGTACCCCGATGTCGGTGGGTAGAGGCACGGAGAAAGCCTTCCAATGCTTTGGGCACCCTAACATGGGCAGCGATTACCAGTTTACGTTTACACCCAAAACCGACCATCTGAAAGATAAACTTTGCTACGGTATGGATTTGACGGGTACGCCTATTTCGATGGCACGCCAAAAAGGACTGAACCTGAATTTTGTTATCACGGCTTACAATGCCATGAATCTGGGTAATTTCTTCTTCTCACCTTTCTTTGAAAAAGTGATTGGCGTGGATTATGTTCGCAAGATGATTCTGCAAGGCAAGTCTGCAGACGAGATAGCGTCTATGTGGGTGCAAGACGTGGAAGAGTTCAAAGAGCGGCGTAAACCTTATCTGTTGTACAAATAAGATAGTTGAATTGCGATGAAGATAGCCTTTGCAAGCGACCATGCTGGTTTTATATTGAAGCAAAACATCATGCAGTATATCCAGCAAAAAGGGATTGAGACGCACGACTTTGGTTGCTATTCGCAGGATAGTTGCGATTATCCCGATTTTGCTCATCCATTGGCTCAGGCAGTGGAAAAAAACGAATACGACTTCGGCATAGTTATTTGTTCTACGGGCAACGGTATCACCATGACGGCGAATAAGCACCAACAGATTCGTGCGGCTTTGTGTTGGCAACCGCAATTAGCGACTTTGGCTCGCCAACATAACAACGCCAATGTGCTAGGGTTGCCTGCAAACTTCATTTCGCAAAACGAAGCCATAAAGATTGTAGAGGCTTTTTTAGAGGCTGAATTTGAAGGCGGAAGGCATCTCAGACGCGTAAATAAGATACCTCTTGCCGAATAATTTGCGGATATTAGTTATTGCAGACGGATATGGGGAGATTTCAAGTTCTCCGCGTATCCGTTTTTTTTGTAAGTATTGGGCACAGAAAGGGTACGAAATAGAGGTGTTTTGCGAAAAAGGGAAAGCCATTGATTTTGAACACACCTACCCCATCGTTGAAGTGCCTATTTATAAGACCAAAAGCGGGATTGAATGGGCGTTTAAATCGGTTTTAAATCTGCTTTTTGATTACAAAGAACGCCGTTTTTACAAAAAAGTACGCGAAGCAGTTGCAAATAAACGATACAATGCTGTTTTTTGTACCACATTTTCAACTTTTCCACTCAAAACGGCTTGGCAAATAGCAAAAGAAAAGAATATCCCATTTTTCGTGGATATTCGCGATTTGGTGGAACAGTTGGATGCAATCTATTGGCAAATGCAATCGCACCAATCGCCGTTGTTGCGACCTGTGGGCAATCTGTTTACCAAAATCAATGTTCGCAGACGCAATGCCATTCTTCCGCACGCTACGCATATTTTTACGGTTTCGCCTTGGCACGCCGATTTTCTCAAAAAATTTAACCCCAACGTGTCCCTGATTTACAACGGATACGATAGCGACCAGTTCTTTTTTGAAGCCGTAAAAAGCGACAAATTCATCATCAGTTATATTGGCAAAAAATACGTTTATCAGGATGATTCGTTGCTGTATGAAGCCCTTAAACAGTTGGATTTACCCGATGTGGAGGTGCACTTTTATCCTTCCCAACAACACGACCTCATTCCGATTGAACAGGTTGGTGATACCATACGCAAAAGCAGTATTATTCTTGTTTTGACCTCGCCGATGGTCAAAGGGGTGCTGGGAACCAAGTTTTACGAGGGACTCGGGTGCGAAAAGCCGATTTTGTGTACCCAATCCGACGAGGGCTTATTAGCCCAAACGATTCGCGAACTGAATGCGGGCATTGCTTCGAGCAATTTAGAAGAGATAAAAGCGTTTATTTTAGAAAAATATAACGAGTGGAAAACGAACGGTTTTACGCACCAAAACGTGGTTGAACAACGGAAAAACTTCTTTTCTCGCCAGCACCAAACGCAAACAATGGACGAAATAATGCTCTCTAAACTATGATTTCCGTCATTATTCCCAACTACAACAACGAGGCGTATATAGCCGAATGCTTGCAGTCCATTTTGCAACAGACCTACACGGATTTGCAAATCATTGTGGTGGACGATGGCTCGACAGACCATTCGCTCGCGATTATGCAACAGTTTGCCCAACAAGACCCACGCATCGAAATCGTAACACAAACGCACGCGGGACAGAGTGTGGCACGCAATAACGGCATCAAACGTGTGAAAGGCGAGTTTATTTCCTTTGTGGATAGCGACGATTACTTGGAACCCGATTTTTATGAAACCCTCATCAAAGCGATCGGAGATAATGATGTCGTGCAATGCTGTTTTACACGCATAACAGACCAGAGCAAAACCAAGAAGAAAAGATATATTTTTTATTCCTTTGTATCAGCGTGGATACGCCTTTATCGCACTTCCTTTTACAAAAAAAATGCACTGCAATTTGATGAAGCAACACGTTATTTTGAAGACATCATTTTTTCATGGGATTTATGGGCTTTGAAGCCTAAATATGTTTTTCTTTCCGATTATGCGGGCTATAATTATCGCCAAAATGCCACTTCGATTACCGCTACTCAAAAAAATTATCAACCCATCTATCATTTTCTCCAAAATCAGATGAAGCATGCCACATTTCGGATGAAAGTGATTGGTTTGTATACTCTATTGCGGTTGCATTGTCATCAAATGTTGCAAAAATGACCCTATTTTTATAATTTTTTACATAAAGATTAAAAAAATGCGTCATATAATCATTTTTTTATAACTTCGTGCCACTATTCCGAAAAAAAATATACTAAATGGAAACAATTTATACGCTTAAAGAATTTAATAATTTCATGTACATACTGGCTCTGATTGGCTTGGTAGTTTTTATTTCTTTGTACTACGTCGATGCGGGTTACGGCAAGATGCGAACGGAAAAATGGGGACCTGCTATCAACAACAAAATCGGCTGGTTTTTGATGGAAATGCCTGTGTTTTTTGTGTTCCTTTTCCTTTGGGCAACCTCCGAAGTGCGATTGCAACTGCCCTATCTCATTTTCTTTTTTATCTTTGAATTCCACTATTTTCAACGCTCGTTTATATTTCCGTTTTTGCTAAAAGGGAACTCCAAGATGCCACTGATTATTATGGCTTTGTCGGTGGTTTGGAACCTGATAAACGGCTATGTACAAGGGATTTGGCTGTTTCACTTGGCACCGATTTACACGTCTGGACTTTATACAACGGCTTGGCTTTCTGACCCGCGTTTTATTATCGGGATTTGCATTTTTGCGATTGGTTGGTGCATCAATATGCACTCTGACCACGTCATTCGTACGCTACGCAAGCCGGGCGACACCAATCATTACTTGCCCAAAAAAGGCTTGTACAAATACGTTACGTCTGCCAACTATTTCGGCGAGATTTTGGAGTGGTTGGGCTTTTCTGTTATGACTTGGTCGTGGGCAGGTGCGTTGTTCTTCTGGTTCACGTGCTGCAATCTTGTACCGCGTTCAAATTCCATTTGGCACCGCTATAAAGAGGAGTTTGCCGATGAATTTGACGAGAAAAAACTCAAACGAATCATACCTTTTATATACTAAACGAACATGGCATCTACCTTATTTACTCCCTATCAATTAGGGCCTATCACGTTACGCAATCGCACAATCCGTTCAGCGGCTTTTGAGAATATGGCGTATGGCAACAAACCCAGCCAAGATTTGTACAATTACCATACTGCGGTGGCAAAAGGTGGCGTTGGGATGACGACGGTGGCGTATTGCTCGGTGAACCAATCGGGCGTTAGTTTTGACGGACAATTATACATTCATGACGAGATAAAAGAGGACCTCAAACGGCTCACGGACGGCATTCATCAGCAAGGGGCAAAAGCAAGCATACAGTTGGGGCATTGCGGAAACATGACGCATTTTTATACCTGCCATTGCTTGCCAGTGGGGGCTTCAACAGGGTTTAATTTGTACTCTCCGACCTTGCATCGAGGCTTGAAAAAAGATGAAATAAAAGCCTTGGTGAAGGATTTTGGGAAGGCAGTGGATTTTTGTCGCGAGTGTGGCTTTGATTGCATCGAAATCCATGCTGGACACGGCTACCTCATCTCGCAATTTCTGTCTCCCTACACCAACCGTCGCACCGACGAATATGGTGGGAGCTTGCAGAACCGCATGCGGTTTATGAACGAGGTTTTGGCGGAGGTGATGGAGCATGCCAAAGACGACATGGCGGTGATTGTCAAGACCAACATGTACGACGGCTTTAAAAGCGGGTTGCAGGTGGAGGATTGTATCCAAGTTGCCAAGGAAATAGAAAAACATAAGGTGCATGCCTTGGTGTTGACGGCAGGCTTTGTGAGCAAGGCTCCGTTTGTTGTTATGGGAGGTGCGATGCCCATCAAAACCCTCGTGCATTATATGAACCCACTCACTTTTTGGTGGTTGCGTGTTTCAGTGCGGTTCTTCGGGCATTTGATGATTCCGACCGTGCCTTTCAAGGAACTTTATTTCTTGGAAACGGCTAAAAAATTCCGTCAGGCGTTATCGTTGCCACTGATTTATGTGGGTGGAATTATGAGCCGAGATAACTGCGAAGAGGCTTTGAATAGTGGCTTTGATTGCGTACAAATCGCTCATGCGTTGGTGAAAGATACCGACTTTGTCAACAAAATGCAAGCCGACGAGCATCATCATTCGACCTGCAAGCGAAGTAATTACTGCGTGGCGAGGATGTATTCCAAAGAAATGAAATGCCACGAATGCGTGGAAAATTTGCCCAAAAACCTGCAAAAAGAAGTGGAAAAATACGAAAATATGTGGTATCCAAAAACAAAATGATATGTTGGGGTTAGTAACAGGAGCGAGTAGCGGGATAGGATTGCAGTATGCCATTCAGTTGGCACGCGATTATCAGACGGACTTGATTTTGGTGAGCAATCAGGAGCAAGAATTACAGAACGTGGCAGCCGAAATTGCCGAAAAATATCAGGTCAAAACCTACGCACACTTTGCCGATTTGAGCCAAACAGATGCTGCCGAAAAACTATACGATTTTTGCAAAACGAATAGCTTTGAAGTGGATATTCTTATCAATAATGCGGGTGTTTTCTTCTTCAATTCGTATGTTGAAACGGCGATGAAACGCATCGAATTGCTCATCAATTTGCATGTCCTGACAGTCGCAAAACTATGCCGATTGTTCGGCGAAGATATGTGCAAAAGAAAAAAAGGCTATATTCTCAACATGAGTTCCATGTCGGCGTGGATGGCGATGCCTGGCATACAGACCTACAATGCCACCAAAGCCTTCATCTACAATTTTAGCAAGTCGCTTTGGTATGAATTTAAACCTCACGGCGTCAACATCACCGTCATGGCACCTGGGGCTGTGGATACGGCTTTGTTTGGACTTGCACCACGCTTGCGGAAGTTGGCAGTGAACTTGACCGTGGCTATTCCACCCGAAAAATTGGTCAAACGGGCTTTGAAAAACCTCTTCAAAGGCAAGAAAACAGACACGCCAGGCTTCATCAATTGGCTTTCAACACCCCTTTTGAAACACACACCCGACTGGCTACTTTTCACAGCCATGAAACACCTTCGGAAGTATCAGAAATAGAGCTTCGATGGCTCAAAAATGATGCAAAAACGGCTTGTAGTTATCACCATTTTTGCATCAAAACGAGATTTAGACCCAATTATCGCAACAAAAACTTATTTCCACCTTGAATAATTATTCCTTTGTAGGTTGCGTCAACTTGTATCCCTAACACATTGTACATCGGCTTATGGAGGTCTAATGTAGTGGTTTGGTGAACATTTTCAACGGCTGTCGGATGGTCACATGCTGGCGATTGCACCGCATCACCTATCACACTATCCCAATAAAAACAAGTGTTTTCGTCCATATACAAATCACTCGTTTGCACCGCTTTGGGAGAGCTTCCATCATTAAAGATGACATACACATTTTCAATGCTCTCGTCAAAGGTGAATGTATACCAATTATTCTCGTCTCTTGTCGTCCACTGGGTGCCTGGCCATTGGTCGGTTGTAATGCCACTTCCGCCGTTTAGTTTCAAAGGTCTATCGGTTGTTTTGCCATTCACTGTAGTACGCACAAAGGCATACAGATGCACCTTCTTCCAAAACGCCGTTGGCCAAAATTTGACCGTGAGAGGCTCGGTTTGAGGCTCTTTGTAAGTGTACGTGAAGGTTTGCGTTACAGATTGTTGGCTACCACAAACGGAAAAAACTTTCAAAGTGGTGGTTTCGTTAAAATGTAAATTAATGACACCCGTTGCAGAAGTTGATGCCAAAGTCGGCTCTGTCCCGTCAGTCGTGTAATATATGGTTGGCTTATCGCACGACCCTCCTTCTGTTCTGATAGTTACGTCAATACCTTTTTGGGCATCTTTGAAGGTTTGACTATGGGTTGCGATGATTGCAGGTGCCATTTCTCGCTCCGATTTAACCCAAATAGCATATCTATCGCCACTCGTGATTTTCCGAAAGCCTTCTATCGTTTGCCCTACCTTATCGCCCAACAAAAGCACCAAAGTCCCGTTAGTCCCAGTTACCGTTGCTTTATAACCCACAGACGACCCTTCCTCAACAATTGTACTTTCGGAATGTATGCCTGCCAAACGCCGAGCGTTAATCATTGGTTTGAGATAATCTTTATACTTCGCCCAATGCGGATAAAAAAGGCACGGAACCCCTGGCAACGATAAAATATACGCATTGGCACACAATAATTTGGCTTTCATATCTTCCGTCATAGAGTTACCAGCACCACCAAATTCGTTGCCATCTCTATCAAACATATCGTGATTATCTATAAAATTAACGGCATATTTTGAATGCCCTAAACCCACCAAACCAGACCCTTTGCAAGCCGTATAATTCCCTGTTGCAATCCCGTCAATCGCAGAATATTTGAGTGAAAAGTCCAATGCCATTGTATTGTAATTTGCCTCTTGTATGCGTGAATATAGCGTAGTATTTGAGCCGTCCCAATACTCCATAAACGATATGTAGGGTTGGCTGGCAAGGTTATAATCCGACACGTGTGCAGTACGATAACCTTTGGAATAATCATAGCGGAAACCATCGTATTTTACATCATTTATAAGCCACTTTAAGTAGGCTTTCATCATCGTTTGCACTTTTGTCGAGGTATGGTCCCAGTCACGTGCTCCATCCCATCTGCCTTCCGAGCCGTATCCGTCATCTTTTCCGCCTTTTGCAGAACCCTTACAAGACCCTGCAGAAGAATTGCTATTCACTTCGTCATCGCTACAAATATACGAGCCATCGGGAACATAAGTGCCATATTCTCCAAAGTTTTCAGTGGCATAATCGCACCACGTGGATACGTTGCCCGTGTGGTTGATAACGATGTCCGCTATCACTTTGGTTTGGGTATTATGGAACGCCTCAATCAATGCATCCAACTCCGCTTTCGTCCCCCATGTGCAATTTTGATTGCAATACTGCACAGGATAATACCCCACTCCGCCGCTACTTTTCGCCGAAGGTGGTAACCAAACGCCATCAAAAAACGCACCTATTTCAGAGGCTTGTTCGAGTAATGTTTTCCATTTTGTGTCACCGTAAGGCTTATTTTGGTACGAATCCCAATAAAATCCTTGCAGTAATACATCGGGACA
>JBGUYG010000045.1:0-5137 GCA_045118535.1 Paludibacteraceae bacterium | reverse complement strand
AACTATCTTCCAAAGCGTGTCTAACTTGTTGGGCAGGTTGCTGCCGTAATAGTTTCGAGAGTTGCCTCCCAAAAAACTTATCGACACAGGTTTGATGCCGTCTTTTTTCATCAATGCCTTCTGTTCGGCTGTGAATGAGGATGTTACGCATTGTTGCGCAGACAATTGAGCGGCGCAGGTTATCAACGCAAAAAATATCAACAATGTCTTTTTCATTTCACCAAATCTTTATAATAATTTATAAATCGAGAAATACCCTCTTTTAGTAGTTCGGGCGATGTCGCAAGGTTAATACGCAGATAGCCTTCACCTTCTTTGCCGTAAAGCGTTCCCGGATTTAGCCAAACTTTATATTTTGTTATCAATTCTTTTTCCATTTCAAACGTTTTGCGCCCTATTTCGCTGCACTTTATCCACATAAGGTAAGTTCCCTCTAACGGCGTTATTTTCACCGAAGTCTGAGTTTCAAGCAACTGTTTTGCCATTTCGTGATGGTTGAATATTGTTTGGTTAAGTTGCTTGATGTATTCTTTACAATCAACATTGGTGTAACCTGTGATAAGTGCCTCAAAACCAAATGGATTAACATCGCAACATTCGTTGATATTGATAGCGCGGTCGATTTTTGCCCTTATTTCAGAATCTTTGCAGATGATATTGGCAATTTGCAAACTTGCCGTATTGAAAGTCTTTGAAGGTGAGTTACATACTGCATATTTGAGCGGATATTTGTCGGCTATTTTGCCAAAAGGCGTATATTCAAAACCGGGCATTACGATTTCGCAATGTATCTCGTCGGAAATTACAAAGATGTTGTATTTCAGACATATCTGCACAATTTTGTCTAATTCTTCGGGAGTAAACACTCTTGAAGTCGGGTTGTGAGGATTGCAGAGCAAAAGTATTCCGCCTTGATTTTTACAAATGTTTTCAAATGCTTCAAAATCAATATGATAAACATTGTTTTCGTCGGCAATTAGCGGACACGAAACCATTTTACATTCGTTGTTGCGTATCGACGAGTAAAAATGATTGTATACAGGTGTAAAAAGTATTACATTGTCGCCAGGCTTTGTAACTGCCTTAATCACAGCCGAAACCGCAGGAATTACGCCTGTGGTGTAGATAATATCATCGTTATTGAATTTCCATCCGTGCTGAGTGTCAAACCATTGAGTTACAGCGTCGTAATATCTTTTTGGCACTTTTACATATCCGTAAGCGGGATGTTGAGCGCGGTTTGCAATAGTCTTTACGATAGGTTCTGGCGTGGCAATATCCATATCAGCCACCCACAGCGGCACAAAATCGGCGTTGTTTTTCACCGAATCCCATTTGTAACAGTCGGTGTTTCGGCGGTTTATAAAATGTATGTGGTTCATCATATCTTTTTTCGCAAATATAGTGAAAAATGCTATACGAAAACACTTTATTTATTATATTTGCGGAAAAGAATAATTTATGAATCAAGAAAATTATATGCCGTATCCTTCGGAAGATCAGTTAAAATGCAGTTTTGCTGCCACTTGTATATCGCGAGCAGCCGATAAGGTAAAAATTTCGCCACAACTAATGTATGCTCGTTTACAAAAATATGGTTTAATTTCTAAATATATTCTAAAATATTATGATGTTTTGCATACTCAGAGTATTGAAAATGCTGTTGATGATATTTTGGAAGCACTAAAAAATAGAGAGAATAAATGAGACAGGTTTTTCACGGTGCAACGCAAATAATTGAGCATCCACAGTCTGATTTGGGACGTAAACATTTAGACTTTGGCGAAGGTTTTTATGTAACCGACTTAAAAAATCAAGCCGAACTATGGGCTCAAATCGTTGCACTTAAACGTAATGAGCAACCTGTTTTGAATATATATTCGTTTGATAACCAACAAGTTGAAAGTAAGTATAGATATTTAAAATTTCCATCTTACAACAAAGAATGGCTTGATTTTGTATGCTCAAACCGTAGGGGTAATAATCTTTGGAAAGATTATGATATTATAGAAGGCGGAGTTGCCGACGACCGTGTGGCTGTTACTGTTGAGTTATATTATAATGGATATATTTCGCACGATGATGCTCTTCGCCGTCTTGCTTATCTTAAATTAAATAATCAAATTTGTATAATTAATCAAGAGATAATTGATAATTATTTAGTATTTATGTCATCTCAATCATTCTAGTTATGTTGCCCGACGTTTTATTATCCGATAAGATTGCCAATATTATACTGATACTTGCTAACAAGTTGAATATCAGTATTGAAAACGCTATGGATATTTTTTATAAGTCAAATACCTGCAACAATTTGTACAATGCATCTACTATGCTTTATACCTTTGGAGATTTGTATATTGCCGACGATGTTTTGAATGAGATTAAGGCTCGTTAGCATTTTCCTCTCTCCGTTATAACACAGTCTGCCGGAGGTTTGATGTTTCCGTCAAGGATTATTTCGCCAATTTGGTCGGCGGTGATAGAGCCCGATTTTGGGTTTTTGATGCTTGTGATTTTGCCTTCGATTGATGCGTTAACCGAAGAATATTCAAAAGCAAGGTCGGCATCTGGAAGAAACCGGCAGTTTTCGAGTTTGAGGTTTTCGGCGTAGCATAGCGGCTGCGTTTCGCCTATGGTACAGTTGATTAGCGTTACATTGCGGCTGTGCCAAGCAAGATATTCGCCAATGATGGTAGAATTGTAGATTGTAACGTTTTCGCTGTTCCAAAAAGCGTCTTTGGTGTGGAGTTCGGAGTTGCGGATAACGATATTTTTGCAGTATTGAAACGAATAGTTGCCATTTTGACGGTAGTTGTCGATTTCGATATCGCTGCAATGCATAAATATATAAGGTGCGTTTTCGGCAGAGCAGTTTTTGAGCGACACGCCGTGGCAGTGCCAAAATGTTTCTTGCGCGTCGGTGAGTTGCACATTGTTGAGTTTTAGACGGCAACTGTCGCGGAACATTTTGGGCGCGTCGATTATGGTGTCGGTCATTTCCAAATCGTTGGAATACCACAGAGCCGCCCTTGCGCCCTCTTTAAAATGGCAGTTGCTGATTTTAAAGCCGTTGGTAATCCAAAACGGATATTTGCCATCGAACGTGCATTCCTCGGCGGTTATATTTTCGGTCTCCTTCAATGCGCTTTCGCCTGTGCCGATAGTAACATTTTTCAACAGCAAATCCTTAGCGTAATATAGTGGTCGTTCTCCTTCAAAGTATTGATTTTCAATAATATTCATTTTATTATTTATTCGTATTAAGTAGATTACAAATATAAAGAAAAACTTGAATTTTAACTTGAAATTTTTCAATTATTCAAACAAATCTTCACTTGTTACCTGCCGTCCTACTCGTCTTGCATACATATTGTCAAAAAGCCCTTGTGGAGTGATGTACGCTGTTGTAAGGTTTTTGTTGGTGCCTGTAACTTTGCGGAATGTTCGCAAGCGTGCTTGTACGTGTTGGTCGTAAGATTTGTCGATACTATATTCATTTTCAGAATATTTCATTTCGCAAACTGTTATGGTTTTGTCGTTGCGGTCGATTAGAAGGTCGATTTGAGCACCAGTTCGGATGTCGGGGTCGTCGCTTTGACGCTCGGTTTCGTTGGGGCGGTAAATCCACGAGCAAGGTGTATTGATTGTACCGCTAATACCCAATCCGTCAACTATTTGATCGATATGGTGAAGACACAGCGTTTCAAACGCATATCCGCACCAAGAGTAGTATTCGGGAGTGCCAAGCAATTTGGTCCAATAGTTTTTTGGGAAAACGGATTTGTTGCCAATGAAACGCAGATGGAACAGTGAAAATTGGTCTATGAGTTGAAACATCTTGTCTTTCTTTGACTTGCCAAATGGACAATACGAGCGGATGAACTCGCATTGTTCCAATTCTTCGAGAACGGTGGTGAGGTTTCCGTTGTTGGGATGTTTGGTTTTTTCGATGATGTCGAGCCTTGACATACCTCTGCCCACCGTGCCGAGTGTGCGGATGATGTTCAAATGGCTGTCGGCTTTCTTGAAAAGCGAAGTGTAAAGTTTTTTGAATTCGTCAATCAGTTCGCCGCCATTTGTAAAGCACAGATTTTCAATGTTTTCATCTACACTTTTGCCATTTTCAAAGAGCGATAGATAATACGCTACGCCGCCTACCGCCATATAACAACTTATAATTTCGGGGCGTTCATACACAAATCCACGGCTCTTAAAATACAGTTCGGTTTCTTTAAGCGTGAAAGGTGATACTGATATTCTGTGAGTTACGCGATTGTGTAGACCGCCGCGAGCGTTTATTACTTTGTTGAGCATCCACGATGTTGCCGAGCCGCATACAATCAGTTTTATGTCAGAACGATAAAACGCCCAATTATTCCAAAAATGTTCCAACGCGCTCAGAAATCCCGACCGTTGCACATCGAACCACGGAAGTTCATCGATGAAGATTATTTTAACTCCAACAGGCTGTCTTTCAATTGCTTTGGCAAGAGCATAAAACGCCTCTGTCCAATTTGCTACTATTATGTTCTCGCCGTAAAAATCGTTCATTGCATAAGCAAAGTTTGCTAATTGGTCTTGCAACTTTGCATTTTCTCTTCCCGTCATTCTGAAAGTGAACTGATTTTCAAATAGTTCTTTTACAAGAAAAGTTTTGCCCACGCGCCTGCGTCCATATATTGCAACGAACTCCGACTTATTGGAGGAGATGTAGTCTTGCAGCCTTTTTATCTCATTTTTTCTACCGATAATGTTCCTTTTCATAGTCAATATTATTTGAGTTTTGGCGCAAAGTTACAAAAAAATCTACATTGCGCCAAAACTCAGCATCGAGTTTTGGCGCAATCTGAGAAAAAAAAGTGAGATTGCGCCAAAACTCAGTTAAAACGGCAAGTCATTATTTTGTGCCAATTCTACTTTTGGAGCCCATTCGCCACTGACTACAAATCGTATTTTATAGTTTTTGTAATTGCTCTTGGAAAAAGAGCCTTCAACCGGCTGCATATCTCGTGACCAGGAATGGAGGATGATGGTTTTGCTTGTGGATTCATAGTGGAATAGGATAATTGTCATTAGATTAATGATCTATTCGATGATACTTTCAGAATCATCGTTGTGCCGTTCCTTATTTTTC
>JBGUYG010000044.1:0-7373 GCA_045118535.1 Paludibacteraceae bacterium | reverse complement strand
TTCACTTCGTCCTCGTTTTGAGCACCAGCAAAAGATTCCAGAATCATCATTTGTGACTTATTCATACTACTTAACTGCATGTTTCTTAATTTTTGAGTTACTTTGTTTGCAAAAATAACACAAAAAAACAAATTAGCAAAATAATCATCAAGACAGATTCAACATCAAAGCAAAATAAAGGGAGATAAGGCGAATACCCATCTCCCACTTGTTAATCATAAATTATGTACTAAGCGGACAGATGTTTCGATAAGGGCGGTTCTGTTTGCTGGGTTGACGTTTTGGTCGTTGAAACTGAAGCGAGCAACGTACGGCAAGCGGGTACTGACACTACTGATGTAGTCTGATGTAGACGACAAATAGGTGCCGATGGTGCCAACAGTGCTATACTTATTTTGGTAGTAGTATCCTGCACAAGGCAAGAACACACACCCTTGCAACTGCATCTTACGCCAGTTGGCGGCTGTGACTGTACCGCCAGAAGAGACGGCAGAAGCACCCGCAGCAGCACCAGCAACACCAGCAGCAGAAGGCGGGGAAGCATCGGGGGACAAAAAACGGCAGGCGATTGGTGAAGCGGGGAACTGGTCAATCGGGGAACTGGCGAATCGGTGAAGCGTTTTTCACCTCTCATTTTTCACCTTTCAATTGAGAAGGAGCCCGTCAGGCGAGAGGTTCGCCACCCAACAAAGCCAACCACGCCCAAAGGCACACAAAAAATGAAGGCTCGGAGGCCTTCATCCCTAAATAGCAACCCCCACAAAGCCAACCTCAACTATCAATACTTTTTATTGAAAATCAAGTCTAATTTTTGTTTTTTATAGAAAGGGAAACGCGTATCGCTGGAAATAAGTGGTATTTTGAGGGTTATTGCGTGGGCGATGATGACGTGGTCGGACGGGTCTTTATGCCCTTGATGTTCGTTGAGCGTAAGCGTAGCATACGTCTTCATCACGTTTTTATCCAACGGCAAAATGGTGATACCAAAATCGTTTTCCAGACTTGCAATAAAATCTTCGCATGTTTTCCAACGCTTGGTAGAAAAACCTTTATTTTTGTACAAAACGATAATCTCGCGAACCGTTTCAGCACTGATACATAAGATATTTTCCACGTCCTGCACAATATCAATCACGGGCTTATCCAATTTGCTGTGGTCGGTTGCGTAATAGAGAATGATGTTTGTATCTAACAAGTACCGCATTACAAGAGGCTGGGGTCGTTGAGTGTTATACTGCCTTGTGTAGTCAAGGAAAAGAGCCAGCCTTTTGAGAGTTTCTTTTCAGAGGGTTGGTTCTCCATTTGCGTAACGACTTTACGCGTTTGTAGTGCCATTTGTGTTTTTTCCATAACTTTAGTTTTTTGCAAAGGTATATATTTTTCGCAAAGATAACGATTTTTAAATAAAAAAAGGGAGAAACTTTTATGTCTCCCCCTGTTTATCAAGCAACTACAAATTATGTACTAAACGCATCGTATACTGTGAACTTGTGCTTGTGGATCCACTCCATTTGATGGCTTGAGTTCTGTATGTTAACTGTATGTAGTATTGCCATGTGCCGTCCGTCGTCGGCGTCCAACACCAGAAAACTTTATCGGTAGTTTCCGTACAAGGCAAGAACACACACCCTTGCAACTGCATCTTACGCCAGTTGGCGGCTGTGACTGTACCGCCAGAAGAAACGGCAGGAGCACACCAGCAGAAGGCGTGTAAGCATCGGGGTACAATATGACACCATTAACACCACTAACTACAGCAAAGTGGTAACGCACGTGACTAACAGAACGAGTATTCAGCAAGTAAGTCCATTCATCTTTCTTTAACATTCTCCAATAACCCGAACTATAAGTGTTTGTAGTGGCACCTTCTTTATATGTGGCAAAAGAAAATCTTATGTTTGGTATACACAGAATAAAAATCCTTATTGAAAATTTTTGCAACCACACGCATTTTTTTTCAATAAATCCCATTGAGTAATTTACCAATCAAGGCTATCTGCGTGCAACAAAAAATCTTCCACGCCAACACATAGCACACCTTTCTTATTGTGCCATGGCTCAACGGGTACACGTTGAATGATAATTTTTTTAAAAGAATCTGGTATATTAACGAGCGACTGTTCTTCCTGCATCCATTTCTCACGATTGGGCAAATCTAATGCCGATTGTATGTAATAACGACAGTCGCCACTATTTGCCACGAAATCCACTTCTAATTGTTTTCGTTCCATCTTTCCGTTATTCGATTTGCTATTGACAACGACACACCCCACATCTACACTAAACCTTCTTCGCAGTAACTCATTAAAAATAATGTTTTCCATAATATGCGATTCTTCTTGTTGGCGAAAATTTAATCGTGCGTTGCGTAACCCAACATCTATAAAATAATACTTCATGGGCGAAGAAATATAACGCAATCCTTTAACATCATACCGATTGACACGTGTAATCAAAAAAGAGTCAAGTAGATATTCAATATAAGCATTTACCGTATTTTGCGAAATGTTTGACTTCAACTCGGTTTTAAAAGTATGGGTCAAACGTAGAGGGTTGGTTAGCGAACCCACCGAAGAAGCCAATATATTCACAATATCTCCAATTTCCTTTTCTCCACGCAGATTATATCGGTTAATAATATCGGATAAATACACCTGTTCAAACAAGTTTTTGAGGTATTGTTCACGGTCTTTATTCTGTTCGGATGCCCACACCAATGGCATACCACCGTATCTGCAATAGGTTGTCCATGCACGGTTTTTGTCCTCAGCGAAAAAGCCATATACCTCCGCAAAACTAAACGGGAAAACGCGTATTTCGTCACCGCGACCACGAAATTCTGTTACTATATCCGATGATAAGAAACGAGAATTACTACCGGTTACGTATATATCCACACCTTCAATATGCAGAAAACTATTCAACACTATCTCAAATCCAGCCACTAATTGGATTTCATCTAACAAAATATAATATCGTTCCGAATCTACAATCCTTGAACGCACATATTTGTACAACATGTCTGCGTCTTGATATTGTTTGTTTTCGTAATCGTCAAGTGCCAAAGCGATGATATGGTCATTTTTTACGCCTTGTTCGAGCAAATGTCTTTTAAAAAGCGTAAATAACAAATATGATTTTCCGCATCGGCGTACCCCCGTGATAATCTTCACTAATCCGTTTCCACGTTTGCGGTCAAGTTGCTCAATATAATCGGTGCGTAGAACTTCTTTCATACCCTATTGAAAATTTTTGCAAATATACGCATTTTTTTTCAATAAGCAATAAGAATATGCATCGTAATTATTGCGGGCGTAGTGTTTTCCTACGAAGGCACTCAAATTTATGCCTAATTTTTTCACTTCGAATGTGATTGTTATAGATTTATTCACATATCTCGTTAAGTATTTTTTCTAAATACGGCTTATATTCTTCTGGGGTGCGTTTACTACGGTACATAGCATATACTAAATCTATGTATTCTTTTGTATCTAATTTACATTTAATCTCTAAATTATCAAATTTGTTGTTGCAAACTCCAATCATCGCCACGCAAAAAACCATAATCAAACTGCATTATTGTTCGTACTGGAAAATGGAAACGCTCTCCATTGGGTGTATTTCCAATTTCCATAGTCGGTTCAAAGACATAGGCTACGACATTTCCGTTTGCGTCACGATTGATTCCATGACAAATCTGTTCCTGTGGGATACCCGTGCGTGGTTGGCTTGTCGTAAAATGGATTAAAACATGCACATTTTCATCTCTAAATATACTGATTGCATATTTTATATTTCGGATTCGTTATCGTTTTTGCAAATCCGTATGTAACAGTTCCTGGTTCAAACATGGGTAGTTGCATTAAGGGAAGCTTGCATCATAATGCTATCTAATGCTTCGGCATACACTTCCTTCCCTTCCGCGTCATTCAGGTCATTGAGACATATTGGATATTGAGAACGTCCTTCTTTATCAAAAGTGACATGATGCTGCACAATGGTTTTTGACCACAAAGAATCCTTACTATGTGTTTCGTCTGTCAATTCATCAGCTGATTTGTTTTTGCAGTATGCAATCACACTATTGATAATATCCATTTCGTATGCACTAAAAACCTGCAGGTCTTTATCGATGGCATAGAGATTCGTCTTATTGGCTGATACATACCACTTGTTGTCATGCTCTTGTTGGCAGGTTACATAGTCGGCAAAAGCACTTTTTTTTACATCATACACACTTGGAGCCACGGGACCTTTTTTCCATGCATAATAATCCAGCCACGTCAATGGAATGGCTCTCATTTGCACAGATTTTTCATCTATAAGGTATATTACTTTTAATAATTTACGCAGATGAATATGTGGAATTTGGCTACATATATACGCCAACAAGGCTCCCACTTTGTTTTCAGTTGCTTGTAAAGTTGAATTCATCGCCATACTATGTGCATTTTCTTGAAAAACATCACGAAGTTATAAACAATTTTGGTAAATAAAAATTTTTTTACGATAGATAAAAAATAAAGGGAGATAAGGCGAATACTTATCTCCCACTTGTTAATCATAAATTATGCACTAAGCGAACAGAACGGCGGTTTGTGGTCGTTGCGCTGTATTTGTTTGTTAAAAAAGTGCTTGAACTGAATTCAAATTCAACCCACCTTTTGCTGTCGGTAACAACGAAATAGAAGCCAACTGAGCCAACATCGGCAGTAGTTGCTTTATCGGTTCTATAACGTCCTGCAGCAGGCAAGAACACACACCCTTGCAACTGCATCTTACGCCAATCAGCGGCTGTGACAGTACCACCAGAAGAAACGGCAGAAGCACCAGCAGCACCAGCAGGAGCATCCGCAGGAGCACCCGCAGCAGCACCCGCAGGCGTGTAAGTATCGGGATAGATGATCACACCAAAGCACAAAAGCGAAAAAAACAAAGCAAAGAAAACATAAAAAAAAGGGAGACGAGAAAAATACCCATCTCCCTAAAAATAATCAAACTACAAAGTACGAACTAAACGAACCTGAAAACTCCAGTCTTTGCCGAGGCTGTTCCAGGCGTTTCCTTTGTTATTGAAGTCGAATCGATAGGCGTTCCCTCCTTGTGTAGAAGTCATATACCAGCCGAAGGTGCCAACTTCTATAGCAGCAGAAGAACCTCTTTTTCTGCCTACACAAGGCAAGAACACACACCCTTGCAACTGCATCTTACGCCAGTTGGCTTCGGTAACTGTACCACCATTCGAAACGGTAGGAGCACCTGCAGCAGAAGGCGTGTAAGCATCGAGGGACAAAATGACACCATTGCGAGAGGCTCGCCAGCCAACAAAGCCGACCTGCCAAACCCTCCCCCTCTTCCCCACAAAACAAAAAGCCACCCCGAAAACGAGATGGCTTAACGTGGCAAAAAAACTACCACCAAACCTATCCGATAGGTTTTCTTGCGGTATTAAAGGTTACGGAAGGATACCAGACTTTGTCTATGGTTTGAAGGGTGTATCCACGCCGTTTGACAAGTCCTTTGGAAACCATTTCATCAAATTCTTTGGAGGCTTTTTCGAAGTCCTCTAATTGCGACGAATCAAATGGAGGCATCGTCAATAATCCTTTGAGTATATTTTCTAATTCTTGCATAACTTAATTTTTTACAAAAGTATACTTTTAAAAAATGAATATGATAGCAGTTTTTTGGCGTTATTGCGTTTTTTGTGCTTGTGGCAACATTCGCACAAATCTGCCACCAATCGAATTTTCAACACATTTAGTTACGGGAAAATACTCCAAAAGGATTGTATAACAATGATGTAAATTCAGCACCAAATCTTGCAGTTTTTGGTCATCTTCCAACGAGGTAACATTCAGTCCCAATTTCTGCAATTTGGCTTTGGAAAAATGCCTGCTATGTAGTTTACTTTCCGAGTTATCATTAAATGCTTTTTTTATGTCTGCCAATTTTTTGGCATCTTTCACCACTTTTCCCAAGAACTTATCCGCAAGTTCATTAGTCAAATCAACCGCTTGTGCACACGAGTAAAGGAAAGTCGGGTGATATTTATTGATGATAACCTGCCACAAGCCCAACGCAGCAGGGTTTTGTTGAATGTCTTTTTTCGCGTCTTCAAACTCTTTGAGTACGGACTGACAAGCGACACCAGCCAGTTGTGGGTCAAATGGTCCTAAGCACGATTGCTTGCCCATAATGATTTCGTTGCACGAAACAGAGATGATTGAACCTGCCGACATCGCCATGTGAGGCACGATAACCTTTATATCATTAAAGCACGAATGCAAGTAGTTGATGATTTGTTCGGTGGCTGCAATTTCGCCCCCAGGCGTATGTAAAATTAAATCCAACCCCTTCGTTTTGTCTAACTTATACACCGCCGCCATAAAGGCATTCATATCTTTGTCATTGATGGAAACATCTTCTACGTTGGAACGATACATCCATCCCGAATAGTACGTAATAACATTGCGGTTTCGATAGGCAGATAAGTCGGCAATACACTGCTGCCGTACCGTATCTAATTTGTGAATATCAACGGCTCTACCGTTCTGCGTGTCTTGGACAGCATTTAAGATTTCTCTCCAACTGGGCATATATCAATCACTTAGGGAAGTAGTGCTTATGGTTTGGATATTTTGGTCATAGAGCGAAAACTTCTTAAAATAAACAAAAGGAGTCAATTGCTCCACATTGACTTTTGGGGGTTGAAAACCCTGCATGAGCGTCTGATAATCATTGTTGATTTGCTGAGATTTTTTCATTTTGTACTCCATTGAAAACATCACAAAGTTATAAACAATTTTGGTAAATAAAAATTTTTTTACAATAGATAAAAATAAAGGGAGACAGGCTTTGCTATCTCCCTCTTAAAACACTAAAGAGTACGCACTAAACGAACCGATTTCTTGGTGGTTGTGGGGTCGCTTCTTGTTCTGACAGTGCTTGAAGAGATAATACCGACATACGAAGAGCTGCTGCTGGACGTAGTAGACGTCCAATACCAGCCAGATGAGCCAACCTCATATATCCTGTTACTTATATAATGACCTGCGTAAGGCAAGAAGACGCACCCTTGCAACTGCATCTTACGCCAGTTGGCTGCGGTGACTGTACCGCCAGAAGTGACGGTAGCAGCACCAGCAGCAGAAGGCGTGTACGTATCAAGGAGACAAAACTACCACACACAAACAACAACTTACCACGAGTCACGTCCACCCAAGTGTTATTCAAATAAATCGGCATGGGTGCCTGTGCGTATTAGGATAAGTTGCAATTGAGACTCATCTTTGCGGTACATCAACAGCCAATCGGGTTGAATATGGCATTCGCGAAGACCGCGAAATTCGCCTTGGAGTGCATGGTCTTTG
>JBGUYG010000043.1:0-14886 GCA_045118535.1 Paludibacteraceae bacterium | reverse complement strand
TGAGAAATTCGTATTTTTCGGGTGAAGTGTTGTACATTATATACGTAATTTGGTCCTTTTCGGGCATATCTTCAGTAAATAAATATATCCCAACGCCATAAGTTCCACCTTCTTCTTCACGTATTTTTTCGGTAAAGAGAATATCCAATACATTACGCGTAACTTCTTGAATTACATTGTTTTGTAACGTGATTGTCAATGGATTGCTATAAATGAAACAGTTGGATACAGATGGAATTTCCAAATCACGCTCAAAGATATTGTTTATAACGCCTTTTGCATTGAATTTACACGGTTTCCATTGCTCGTTATTGCCTTCTTTCACGTTGATTGAGCCGAGATATTGGCACAAGAGTGGCAAAGCCGTTTTTTCGTCAATAGCACCCGTAATGATAAAGGTGAAATCAGCTGGATTTTTGAAACGTTCGCGGGCAATTTGCAAACAACGCTCATAATTTATTTTGTCGAGCATTTCGTTTTTGAGGCTAATCGCAAGTGGAGAATGGTCATACAAGGTCATATTTATACTGTCGTTGAAAGCCGACCTTGGATTTTTTTCTTGGTTAGCAAGTAAAGCCGCTGCTTTCGTCTTCCAAGAATTGAAGGCGTCTTTATCCTCACGAATGCCCGTGAAAGTAAGGTATGTGAGTTGCATCAAGGTCTCAAAATCTTTTACAGTCGATTTTCCTGATAAAGATTCTTCAAATTTATAGATTGACGACCGTAGGCTTACTTGTTTGCCCGTCAAAGCCTTATCCAAATCGGTTTTGCTGAAATTACCGCGTCCACCTTCGTCTTTCAACTCATTTACAACAAGCAAATCAATGTATTCTTTGTCTTCATACAACGATTTGCCACCATAACTGAACGCATTCAAACGAATCTCATCTGGGTTAAAATCGGTTTGTTTCAAGTAAATCGTAACACCATTTTTCAAGACGATTTTTTTGTAGCCAAGTGCATCGTCAGCAATCAATTTCACTTTACCTGGCTTGGGCAAAGTAGCCACTAATGGCTCAGATTTGGTGTTATCAACATATTGTGGCACTTTTTCTTTACTGATTGCCACTAATTTTTCCTTGATTTCCGCTTCAGTAGGGTATTTAACGCCCTCTTTATCGGGCAAGAATGCTACAACCACGAGGTTCGAATCCAAACTAACGCGTTTCAACAAAGCATTCACCACTTCCACTTCGGCTGGTAAAACGCTTTGCGACCAAAAGAACGTTTGTTCTACACTGCTGCAAGGTTCCATATCAATGAAATGACGCACGATTTCGCGGCAGTAGGAAGACGATTTTTTCTTGTTGCGAGAGTTAAAATCTTTCTCCACTTGGCTCAGATATTCTGCTTTTGCACGGTCGTATTCGGACTGCAAGAAGCCATTTTGCACCATTCGCACCATTTCGCGATAGATAGTCGTAATCGCTGTGGTCATACTGTCGGCATCAAAAACAACAGCACCTTGCAAACTACCTTTTGTCTTGGCTAAAAAGAATTCATTCAACTCCTCAGAAATGCTGGCGTACGAGAAAGGAGGATTAACACCGTGTAAAATCTCGTCCAAACGTTGTTGAATCATAATGTTAATCACCCTTACACAATACTGTTCCAACCAATAATAAAGGCTTTTTTTGTAGAGAGTGTCGGTTACGGCATCGTGTTTGAGGAAGATATAACTCATCGCATACGCTTGCTCTTTATCTTTTGCAAAAGCCACAATCGGCTCTACGTTATTTTCAACGGGTACATAAAAACGCTCTGCTGGGTCAACGGGCTTTTCAATGGTGTTGAAAATATCTTTAATTTTTTGCTCAATTTCATCAACATTAATATCACCCACCACAACGATACCTTGTTGGTCGGGACGATACCATTTTTCGTAGTAATCACGCAACACTTGGTATGGAAAACTATCCACCACGCTCATCAAACCAATCGGCAAACGTTCGCCATAGCGGTTATTGGGATACATGCGTGGCAACAGTTGCTCGTACATACGCATCATGGCATTGTGACGGGTACGCCATTCCTCGTGAATAACGCCACGTTCCTTGTCAATTTCTTCGGGCAAGAGCAACAAACCATCAGCCCAATCGTGCAAAATCCACAAGCAAGAGTCAATCGCACCTTCTTTGTCCAACGGCACATTATCTATATTGTACACCGTTTCGTCAATGGAAGTGTACGCATTCAAGTCCCCACCGAACTCAATACCGATACTTTCGCAGTACTTAACGATACGATTTCCGGGGAATTTTTGCGTTCCATTGAAGCACATGTGCTCCAAGAAATGGGCTAAACCACGTTGGCTTTCGTCTTCCAAGATAGAACCCACTTTTTGTGCAATGTAAAAGTTGGCTTGACCTTTGGGTTCCTCGTTGTGGCGAATGTAGTACGTCAACCCGTTTGGCAAAACCCCTTTGCGAATAGCCGTATCAAAGGGTGCAGGTGGGTAGGGGGAACTGTTTAACACGTTTTGTGATACTTCGTTAGAAGCAGTTTGAGCAAAGAGGGTTGTTTGAAGCAAAAGTCCCAACAACACCATGCTCATCGTCATCAATCGTTTCATAAAAATGTATAATTTAGTGGTTATTTTATTACAAAATTCTTGCGAAGGTAATTATTTTTTTTGTTTGGTGAAAAGATTTTGTTTTTTATTTCATGTGCTGTTTTGGCGAAAATTATAGATGCTGAACGATTATTGTTTTCTTAGTGTAACCAAATCTTCGTAACTGACAAGTTGTACCTGCTTGCACGATCCGCAGTTATTGCAACCGACACGGCAGGTTGGAGCATTAGTGCATTCCATACAGCGGTGGATGTTGAAACGAGGTACCATCAACTCGCTCTCTTCCAAGAGATGACCATCGACAGGGTGATAGAGTTTGTATTTGGGTTGGGCGAAGAAATGGGAAAGTCCCGATCGATATGCCTGCTTACCTTGCAACTCCTGTGAATCAATCTTATAAGTCTTGCCGTCTTTGACGAAGACGCTACCGATGGCATTGACAGTAAAATTGACGCGATACTTCAAGCAATCATCACTCACTCGTTTGATCCACTCGTAGTGGCAAGGACGATGGAATCCAAAGCCTTCACCACCAAGATTGACGTTCTCTATCTGACCGCTGGCAAGGGCTGGCGTGATGTCAATGGAACCAAGCAACGGTGCAAGGTTGATGCCCTTGTGCTTGGCTGGAATGTCGCGGAAGATCCTCCATCGTTCGTCGAAAGACCGTTGGGTCTCGCACGTCATGTTCAGGTCCACGTTTTCGTAACCTTCGCCCCAATCGTTGGGCAGACACTCGGCTATACGAGGCACACGTTTAGTTAGTATGTAGAAAATGACATCGGGTCGCTTGCGGATGATTCGCCACATCTCTTGTCGCCACTTGTCTGCCTCTTCCAAGAACGTGTCGGAGGTCATATTCACGCGTAGGCAGTAGCCTGAAGGTATTTTATAGTAACCTTTGCGTGTTATTTGCAGTGGTTTATCAAAACTCTTAATGCGACTTACAATAGACGACTGCTCAGGGACGTGGTGTGCCTCATCAAGCACAAACATATAGCAGTTCTGGCACCCTTCACTATACTTCGTGCAACCGTGCCATAGATTCCATGATTTCGGGTCAGCCATTGCTGTTTATTGGTATTTTTCAAGCATCTCCTGCGGAATAGGTTTGCCATCTTCGAAGCGGTCATCCTTCTCGGTAATCTCACGCAGCACCTTAGCGGGACTACCCACGGCTATGACGTTCGCTGGGATGTCCTTGGTCACTACTGAACCTGCTCCAATGATGGAATTATCGCCGATGGTAACGCCTGGTAACACAATCACTCCAGCTCCAAACCATACGTTCTTGCCAATATGAATCTGCTTGTTATGCTGAATCTTGTACTTACGCAGACGAGGCGAAATAGGATGGATGCTCGTGGCAAATGTGCAGCCAGGACCAATCATCGTGTCGTCACCGATGTAGATGTCGCCGTCGTCCACAAACTTGCAGTCGAAGTTCACCACCACACCCTTTCCGAAGTGTACGTGGCGAAGACCACAATTGGCATAAACGGGTGGAATTACATAAAGATCCTCGCCGTAGGTGCCACAAATTTCTTTTAAAATCTCGTCGCGTTCTTTCAAACCTTCGGGTGTCTCGTCCGTACGGTTGAAGTCGTTCAGCCTCTGTACCAACTCATGTTGATAAGCAATAAAATCATCATCTACGCTGTCGTACATCTCGCCGTTATTCAGCATCTCGTGATACTTCTCGTCTTTTGTTCTGTCAATCATAATTTTTATCGTTTATAAGTTTATAATTATTTTGCTTTGTTCAAATTCGCTGTATAAGTGATTTAGAAAAACATCATGCAATGCAATATACAGTTCCATCCTTTTCGCTCCCATGGCTTTAACAGCTCGCTCTTCCGCTATGCACATTTTCTTCACGGTTTGTTCTGCTAATTTTTTACCTTCTGACGATAAAAAAATCTGTTTCCGTGAACGCATTTCAGGGATAATTTGAAGTTCTAAATATCCTTTTTTAGCGAGGTTGGAAACAGCCGAATTGATGGTTTGTTTTGGAAACATCATCTGTTCGGTTAATTCTTGCTGAGTCAAAGGTTTATTGGTAGAAATAAGAAAATAAAGCACCCACATTGCACACTCAGACAGACCAAACCTTACTGCCGCTTGTCTATACAACGCACCAAAACGTTTCTCTTGTGCATTGATTTCCAATAAATAATCTTTTGCTTTGCGTTTCATACATCACTTTAATTAGTCCGATTTCGGACGCAAAAATAAGCAGATTTTTGAAAAAAACAAAAAGTTTTTATAAAGCATAAATGCTAAAATTTTAGATGAACATTTATATACTTTTTGTCGTATGTTTTACGCTACCATTCGCAACCAACCTCAGATAATTTTATAAATCTAATTGGAAAAAATAAAAGATTTTGTTTTTTTGTCTTTTTTATTTATCTTCGTGCCGTTTTTGCGAAATAACAAGTAAAATTATAGAATTATAAAATTATGGCACATCCTAAACGAAGACAATCGCATACGCGTCAAGCCAAAAGACGTACACATGATGTAGCAGTGATGCCTACCATTGCAATTTGTCCTAATTGTGGTGCTCACCACATCTACCATACAGTATGCCCTTCGTGTGGCTACTATCGTGGAAAATTGGCGATTGAAAAAACGGCTTAAAATGAATGTAGTTGCTTCTTAAGTTTTTTAAGGAGCAACTCAAATAGTCGTTTATTTTTAAGTAAATCTTGACTATGAATAATGATTTTCAAAATAAGTCTCCTTTCCATAGCCCCGATTCGCAACGCGTAAGAAAGCGGAAAAGAATTGTATATACTCATTCGGACGACCAATCCAGTCAGCGTTATGAGCATAAAAGTTATGGTACTGATGGCGATTATCGCACAGGTGGTCGCAATGTTGGTGATAGACCGAATTATCGTAATACAAGACCGACACGTCCGCAAAATCGTCCACCGTTTTCGTCCTCGCGTCCAAGATACGAGCAGAAAAACGCCGAAGAACCCGTTCGATTGAACAAGTATATTGCTAATTCGGGCATTTGTTCGCGGCGAGAGGCTGATGATTATATTCGGGCTGGTGTTGTGAAGGTGAATGGGGAAGTTGTTACCGAAATGGGTGTTCGCGTGAAGCCGACCGATGTGGTTTATTTTCACGACCAACCGCTCAGAGGCGAAGCCAAAGTGTACATTTTGCTCAACAAACCCAAAAACACCATCACCACAACCGACGACCCGTTTGATAGGGCTTGTGTGTTGAATTTGGTGCGTCATGCTTGCAAGGAGCGGATTTATCCTGTTGGGCGTTTGGATAGGAACACCACAGGGGTTTTGTTGCTGACCAATGATGGCGATTTGGCGACTAAACTGACCCACCCAAAATTCGAAAAAAAGAAGATTTATAGCGTGTTACTCAACAAGGAACTGACGCCCGAAGATGAGGAAAAATTGCGAGCAGGAGTAACATTGGAAGACGGTTTTATTCAACCTGATGCAGTTGATTTTCCAAAAGATGGTCGAAAGTATATCGGCATTGAGATTCATTCGGGACGCAATCGAATTGTGCGGCGTATTTTTGCCCATTTAGGCTACAAAGTAGTGGCGTTGGATAGGGTTTGCTTTGCGGGTTTGACCAAAAAGAATGTCCCACGCGGGAAATACAGATTTTTAACGCCAAAAGAGGTTTCCATGCTTCAAATGGGTGCGTTTGAGTAATTTTTAAGAATTAAAAATATGAGAAAAGTTTTTTTTACCTTGCTATGTATCACAATGGCGGTTATTGCTTACTCTGCAGAGGTTACAATGACAGCCGATGATAGCAAAATTACGTACGTTGGACGCGTGCTTTTTGAAAACCAAACGGCACAATTTGACTGGACAGGCACATACGCAAAAGTGGCTTTTGACGGCAAACAAATCAAAATTCGCCTCAGTAGCGATGCAACGAAGACGATTCAAGCAGGTTTTGTGGGAACGATAGAAGATAAACGCGATTATATCAACGTTTTTGTGAATGGCGATATTTCCCCAACACCGACTTATACATTTCGAATCCCGTCCGATAACAAAGATACGAGCATTGTGATAACGATGAAAAAGAGAGGCAAACATTCCCTCATCCTCCACAAAAAAACGGAAGCCGAACACGGAACGATTACCTTGAAAGATTTTACGACTGACGGTACTTTTTTGCAAGCAGATAGTTTGAAAAGCAGACAAATTGAGTTCGTTGGCGATAGTTATACGTGTGGGTTTGGAGCGACTTTGGACTGCGTCAAAACAGACCGTTTTACGCCCGAAACCGAAGACCAATCGCTCACTTACGCAGCGATTATTGCACGTTATTTTGATGCCGATTATGTTACCATCGCCCACTCGGGAATGGGAATTGCACGCAACTATGGCAGTACGCACAAAAATTATTGTATGCCCAGACGATACACGCAAACCTTCGATATTGACACATCCTATCTCTGGGAAGCTTCCAAGTCGGCATTCAAACCCGCTGTAACGGTGATTTATATTGGTGGGAATGATTTTTCGCAGCTGATGCAACCGCATTACACGGTTTTCCGCAATAATTATTTCAAACTTTTGGACGCAATCAAAGCAAATTATGGCGATACATATCCTATTTTGTGCTGTGTTCCCCCAGGAAAAGAGAAGTTTTTGGGCGAATATGTGTACGACCTCGTGAAAGACTATAATTTGCTCAACCCCGACAAAGGGAACGTTGTTTGCGTTGATTTAGATAAGAATGTTTATAATTCCGAAAGCGATTTAGGAGCAGCATCGCACCCCAACTATAACGGACATAAAAAGGTGGCTTACACCATGATTCCTTACATCGCAACGGCAACTGGCTGGGATTTACAAGAGAAGGCTATCAAATAATGGCAAAAGAGCCTCGATGGGATATAGTTATTCTCCCCAAGAGTAGTTTTTGGAGTTACTCGTGGGGGGAGTTGTGGCGTTATAGAGAGTTGTGCGGCTTGTTCGTGAGACGCAATATAACCACGCATTACATCCAAACCCTCTTAGGACCGCTGTGGTATGTTGTGCAACCGCTGATGATAGCGTTGATGTACACGCTCGTCTTTGGGTATATCGCCAAATTGTCCACCGATGGCATTCCACAACCGCTTTTTTACTTGTGCGGGATATGTTTTTGGCAGTATTTTTCGGACACGTTGCACCAAATTAGCACCACTTTTATAAATAATGCCTACTTGTTTGGCAAAGTGTATTTTCCCCGTGTGATTATCCCCATCAGTACGGCGTTTAGTAACTTGATTCGGTTGGGTTTTCAGTTTGGTGTTTTTGTGCTGGTTTATTTGTTTTATGGATGTTTTACGGACGTTGCTGTGATGCCCAATATCTACTGTTTACTGCTTCCGTTGCTGATTTTGCTTTTGTTGGGAATTAGTTTGGGGATTGGCGTTTTTGTTGCGGCTTTCACAACCAAGTACCGCGATATGCACTTTTTTCTCGCTTTTTTCTTGAATTTGTGGATGTTTGGAACGCCGATCATCTATCCTCTGTCGATGGTGAGCAATCCCACGCTGAGACTGTTGATGCAACTCAATCCGCTCACGGGCATCATTGAGTTTGCAAAATATGGCTTGCTCTCGCAGGGTTGCCACGAGTGGTGGATGCTTCTGTATAGTGGCGTTTTTGCGATGGTGATACTTTATTTTAGTTTTTTGATTTTTAACCAAGCACAAAAGGCTTGTGTAGATACGATTTAGCGATGGAGATTAGGGCAAATTGTAAAATCAATGTGGGTTTGCATATCTTGGACGAGCGTCCAGACGGCTACCATAATATCGAGACGATTATGTATCCGATTGTGGATTTTTATGATACGATACGGGTGGAAAAGTCGGTGGATTTTTCGCTTGTGCAGACGGGTATTGTTGCCGATTGTGAGGTGGAAAAAAATTTAGTGGTTAAGTGTTTTCGGCTTTTTCAACAACATTTCCCAAACATAACCAATGTTACGATTGACTTGCATAAAACTATCCCTTTTGGTGCGGGTTTAGGTGGTGGCAGTAGCGATGCGGTGGCAATGGCGAAGGCATTGAATCAACTGTTTGATTTACAATTAACCAACGAACAACTGCAAGAATTGGTGCGTCCGTTGGGTGCCGATTGTCCGTTTTTTGTGGAAAATAAACCCGCTTTGTGTGAAGGCATTGGCGAAAAAATCACGCTTGTGGAGCCGATTTTAGCCACGAAACACATCGCTTTAATCAAACCCGATGTCGCTATTAGCACGAAGGAAGCATACGCCAATGTGTCGCTCCAAAACCGTCATTTGCCTGCTTGGGAGTTGCAAAACATCGCCGATTTTCACAATGACTTTGAGGATTATGCTTGCGGACGATTCCCGATTTTGCAGGAAATAAAGCAGGATTTGCTCCAACAAGGGGCTTTTTACGTCGCTATGTCGGGCAGTGGCTCGTGTATCTACGGCTTATTCAACCGCAAACCAACGATTAAAAACGCATATATTTTTACGCTATGAAAAAAATTTTACTGATAGATTCAATGGCATTTATTTTTCGGGCTTTTTATGGCTTTAATGGTGCCAATCTCACGAACGCAAAGGGCGAAAGTACCGTGGCTATATACGGTTTTTGCCTGTTTTTGGACGACTTAATCAAGTTGGTTGCCCCGACGCATATAGCTGTGGCGTTTGAGTCGCCTGTAGAGACGTTCCGCAAAAAAGCCTACCCGCAGTACAAAGCGACTCGCAAAGAGACACCGCACGAAATCATTGATGCCATTCCCGTCATCCAAAACATTCTGAAAGCCCGTCGTATTCCCATCCTGCAACAAGAAGGGTACGAAGCCGATGATGTAATCGGAACGGTTGCAAACATGGCTAAACAGAAGGGCTTTGAGGTATTTATGGCAACTCCCGACAAGGATTATGCCCAACTCGTTTCGGAGCAGGTCTATATGTGCCGACCCAAGCACGGAGGCGGTTATGAGATACTCAACACCCAAGACGTTTGCCAAAAATATGGACTCAATAACACGCAACAGGTGATTGATTTGCTGGCTTTGATGGGCGATAAGTCGGACAATATCCTAGGTTGCACGGGGATAGGGGAGAAAACGGCAGTCAAACTCTTGCAACAGTTCGGGTCGATTGATGGCATATATGCTCATCGGGAGGAGATCAAAGGTGCCTTGGAGAGTAGGGTTTTGGAGCAAGAAGAGCAGGTGCGTTTTTCGTATTTCTTGGCAAAAATTTGTACCGATGCTCCGATTGACTTTCAGGAGAGTGCGTTTGCGGTGCAACCAGCCGACACAACCGCTTTGTTAGCCATTTACAAAGAACTCAATTTCAATTCTTTTATTCACCAATTACACGCTTCCAGCACTCCGCAGCAGTTGGAATTGTTCTAAAAGCAGTGTACATAGTTACTTTGTTGGCAAAGAAAAGTTTTTAACCAAACGATTCTTTGTTTCATCTTTTTGCACGTTGCTGTCGAAAATGTAATGGTTTAAATCAAGACATTGCTTTTTCAAAAATTATAACTAATTTCGCAACGTGTGAAATAACTACTACGCTTATGAAAAAGATATATTTTAAGGAGATAAAAACTTTTTCTTGTTCGCAATACGCAGACAAAGTGAGTTGCTATGATGCTAATTTAATAAAATCCGACCCTATTTCGGAGATATGTATTTGTAGTAGGTATGGTTATGACGGTTCAGAATATGATGGTTTTTCGTACTATTTATTGAGCGTTGACGAAGCATTAAAAAAAATGAGAGAACCAGTGCAAAAAGGCAAATGTTTGTGGTCTGGTTTTATTTTGCATAAAATGATATACCGTACCTTAATCCACAGTATCGACCCCACTATTAACATAGACGAAGATATACGCGGTGCTCATGATGTGTTAAGTTGTTTTTTTCTAAATGAAAGTGTACGGTATTTTCATTCAAATGATTTTCCTTTAGATAAAAGACGTCCATATAATATGGATGACGAAATGATATGTTGGGAAAAACATTCTTATGGCGACTATTACAATGAGGCATACTATACGATACGTTTTTCTGAGTTAGAGAAGAAACTATCTGAGATAAAGGACCCAGCGAACCATTTCATCGAAGGTTTTATCTACAACGGCGAGTACTTCAAAGATAGGTTTGATGATGTGTTTGATTGTGAAGAACTGTTTTACATCTTCAAACACGCAAAGGACTACACGCTATACTATTAAAACAACTTCCAACACAGTTGTTAATTTTATTTTTAAAATAATTTGGTTTATAAAATAAACTTATTTATCTTCACAACGAATTTCTTCGTAAAAGAAAGAAAAAGCATCGAATTAAACCTACTGCAGGAGGGGAGACGAGGTGCAAAAAGTGTAAATGTTTATTTTAAAATTCAAAAACTATGGAAGAAAAAAATTTAACAGCGGAACAAAGTTTAGAAATCATTCGTGAATCCATCGAACGCAGTCAGCGTACCATGGCGAAAAAATCAGCCTTGCCAATGCTTTGGTGGGGAGGTTGCGTCATCATACTTGCGTTGGTGATTAGTTATTTTTGGAAAAATCACGGTGGATATATGAACTTTTTATGGATTCTCATTTGGCCATTGGGGTACGTGGGCGAATGGCTGATAGGTAAAAAGCAAGAAGCCATTCCCACGCCCTTTGTCGGCAAAGTCATCGGGCAGGTATGGGGGACTCTCGGCATTTGTTGTGGGGGCATCGGGATATTGCTGGGACTGATTGGTGGTGGTTTCTTGCCAATGAAGTGGATTGAACCGAGCGTATTCGTCTTGGGTAGTATCACGAGTCTTTTTTCGCTGTGTTTTGGCATTAGCACAACGATTACGGGGTCTGTCATCCAAAATCGTCTGATTCAGATTTGTGGTTTTCTGGCTGGTATCGGTGGCTTTTTCGGAGCCTTGCATTTCCTCGATTATCGGCAGATGTATGTGATGGCAGGCGTGGCTTTTATCGGGCTTGTGCTGCCTGGCGTGATTATTTATCTACAAAACAAAAATTAGGAAGTCGTTATGTTCCAGCCTTTAGACCCACTACTTCATTCCGAGTTGCGATTAGCCATCATGTCGCTACTGATTAGTGCCGACGAAGCCGAGTTTCCGTACATCAAGGAGCAGACGGGAGCCACGGCAGGTAATTTGAGCGTACAGTTGGACAAACTCGCTTCGGCAGGTTATATTCAACTCGAAAAGACGTTCAAAGGCAAGCGTCCGTGTACGATTTGTCGTATCACCACAACGGGCGAACAGGCTTTTAGGGCTTATATTGAGGCTTTAAAAACCTATTTGGAGGTTAGCAAATCGTAAATGACGTGTACTATGTTCCAGAATGGGCAAGCGAGTATTTCGTTTGCCTGTTTTTGGTTTTTTGTTGGGCTTTGTATTGGACTGAAAAATTACGCAAGAAAACAAGATTTTTTGCAGTTATTTTTGAAAAATGTACCTTTGTGCAACATTGTAATCAACAAAACCCATGGCAACATTTATTCAAACATTTTTTGCAACTAGTCAGGCAAACGACAAAATTTTGGAACAAGACACTGCTACAGTGGAGCAAATGCAGAAAGTCCCGACGGACGTAACGGAAGCCATAACCGATATGGCACAGCAATTAACGTCTTCAAATGTACATTTAGACCAGATTTTTAAGCAACTTATCGATTGGGGATTAGATGTTGGGCGTCATATCTTGGTGGCATTGGCGATATTTATTGTCGGTCGTTACCTTGTGAAGATGGTCAATCATTTGGTTGCCAGATTCATGGAGAAACGCAGGATAGAAGTGAGTTTGCAGACGTTTATCAAGAGTTTTGTGAACATTATGATGCAAGTCTTGCTTATCGTGGCAGTGATTGGTGCGTTGGGTATCAATACCACGAGTTTTGCGGCTCTGTTAGCCTCGTTTGGTGTGGCGATAGGTATGGCTTTGAGTGGCAACTTGCAGAACTTTGCAGGGGGTATCGTCATACTTTTTCTCAAGCCCTACAAGGTAGGCGATTGGATTGAGACGCAAGGGACGGCAGGTTCGGTGGTGGCGATACAGATTTTTCACACGATTTTGCTCACGGCAGACGGCAAGCAGATTTACATCCCCAACGGAGCGTTGAGTAGTGGTAACATCATAAACTATACGCAAACACCTACTCGGCGAATAGAGTGGGTCATTGGGGTTGAATATGACGAGGATATGGACCGTGTACGCACGATTGTGGACGGTTTATTGAAGGCCGACAAACGCATCTTGTCCGACCCGACTCCTGTGGTGTATCTGCAAGAGATGGCGGATAGTTCGGTGAACGTGCTGGCTCGTGCGTGGGTGAATAATGACGACTATTGGAATGTGCGTTTTGAAATTAACGAGTTGATTTACAAGACGTTTAATAACGAAGGCATTAGTTTCCCGTTTCCGCAAATCACGGTGCATCAGGCGTAAAATACCAATTAACGTATTCCGTCATACGAATCATGGCAGAAATGGGATGGTTTCCTCACACCCTAATCCCCGCTTTATCCAGCAATGAAGTGATTTTTTCGAATTCGCGTTGGGTGGCTTTGCCGTTGTTGAAATTCTCCAAAATCGTACCATAACGGCGTTTAATCTCTTCTTTGGCGGCTTCGCAACAAACTGCGTCGTCCGAGATACAAAAACCAACCATATTCACACCCATATCGGTAGGCGATTTGTACGGATTTTCACCATAAATATCCTTGAAAATCGCATCTAAAATAGGGAACAGTTCAATGTCGCGATTATAATTCACAACCGTTTTATTGTATGCTTTCAAGTGAAATGGGTCAATCATATTCCTATCGTTCAGGTCAACCGTAGCGGCTTCGTAAGCGATGTTGAGGGGGTGCTCTAAGGGCAAATTCCAAATCGGAAACGTCTCAAACTTGGCATAACCCGCTTTGATTCCGCGTTCGTGTTCCTGGTAAAGTTGGCTTAAACAGGTCGTCATTTTGCCACTACCCGGACCGGGTGCCGTAGCAATCACCAAAGGGCGAGTGGTTGGGATATAATCATTTTTGCCAAAACCATCTGGCGAGTTAATAAAATCAACGTTAATCGGGTATTTTTCAATTTTATGCAGACAATATGCCTTGATGCCCAAGTCATCCAACTGTTGCCGATACACCATCGCTTTGGGTTGCTCTTGGTAGTGCGTTATCGCCACTCCATTGACCAAAAAGCCCCGTTCCACAAAAATATCCCGTAGCCGTAGCACTTCATCGGCATACGTGAGCCCTGAATCGCCTCGCACCTTGCCTTTTTCAATATCTTCGGCGTTGATAACGATGACAATCTCGGCATCGTCCTGCAACTGCGTGAGCATACGCAACTTACTATCGGGCTGAAAGCCGGGCAAGACACGACTCGCGTGGAAGTCATCGTACAACTTTCCACCAAATTCCAAGTAGAGTTTGTCTCCAAATTGAGCGATACGCTCCTTGATGTGCTCCGATTGGATTTTTAGATATTTCCCGTTATCAAAACCGATTTTCATTGCATTTTCAGTCTGAAATACGGGAAACGAAGGTAAGTAAATTTTTGAAAAAATACAAAAAAAACAAAATTTGTATTTTGAACTTTGAAGTGTGATATGTACTTTTTTCTTGTTAGTTAAAAAATAAAATGTATTTTTGCACTGATTTCATTGGAAATCAACGAAGCGTTATGCTCGTTTCTTGTACATGAGGAACGTGAGAAATTCATCAAGCCACAAGAACAAGTGTAAAGGTTCGCGTATATTGCGTGGACAGTTTGCATCTTCTCGGCTTAAGGTAATCTCACGACCTCTCATGTGTGGAGCGGCATACGGTGCCACGCTTCTTATTCGATACTAACTGCTCAACGTGGCACGGAAGAGCAACAGAAGTTGTGCCCGACACGTATTAGGGAAAAGTATTATGGACCAATTTTATGATGAAGTTATCAAAAAGTTTGAAGAAAACCCAACTGATGCATTGTTTTGCTATGTCCAATGCGACAAAGAGTTAATGAAAAAGTATTTAGATTTGGTAGACAAAAAAGGTCATGGACAGATTAATCGCATGCTTGCCCAAAAATTTGCCCAAAGTCGTGATACAAAATGTTGCGGAGATCGTAGTAAAGAGCCCAATAGTTCTTTAATACAAAGTTACTCTATATTGGAAGATTAGGAATTAAATTACTTAATTCATAAAATTATGAAAAAAAAATTATTTTCCCTGTTGCTTGTCATTATGGCAAGCACGGGGATGCTATACGCTGAAGTTTTGAAAGGTATATGTGGTCAGGGTAAGGAAGGTGG